>JAYVGZ010000314.1:0-4358 GCA_043771805.1 Pseudomonadota bacterium | reverse complement strand
CGGTGCGCCGGTACACTCTGAATCCCGTTTCGTTTGTTGAATTGTCTGTCCACGACATCGTCACCGAGGTGCCTGAAACCGTGCCAACGAGGTTAGATGGTGCCGGAACAAACGCTGGATCTTGCGTGATCGAAATCCCCACAATAGACGAAGCGGTTGCTCCATCATTATCTGTCACCATCAAGACCGCATTGAACGTGCCGCCTACGTTATAGGTGTATGTCGGATTTGTCTGGGTGGACGTACCCCCGTCGCCAAAAGTCCATTTATACGAGACGATCGATCCGTTGGGATCCGTACTTCCGGCGGAACTGAACCTAATAGCAGTCGGTGTTGTGCCCGTAGTAGTAGACGCAGATGCCGCTGCCGTTGGCGGCTGATTCGGCGGGTTGGTGACTGTGACTGTTATGGTATCGGAATCCATCAAGCCGCCGTTATCGGTCACTGTCAGAGTGGCCACGTAGGTGCCCGAAGCAAGCGTACGCTGGACGATCGCGCCAGTCGCGCTCCATCCATCACTGAAGCTCCAGCTATACGAGCTGATTGTTCCATCCGCATCGGTTGATCCCGAGCCATCGAAGGTGACCGCGAGCGGGGCCAGCCCCGAGAAAACGGAGGCCGCTGCGACCGCTAAGGGAGCTTGATTGCCTGAAACTGAAACCGTTCCTATCAGGGTGTACTGACCTAGTGAGCCATAGTCTAAATACCCCGTCGTTAAGTCGCCTGCGCCGACGCCATCTACTCGAGCATAGTAGACGTTATCGCCAGGCGAGGAGAAAGTGATCGTTGCGCCCAGAGCGGGTGTAGGATTAGCCTCGGCCAGAATCTTTCCACTTGAATCCGTGACCGTTATTTTTACATCAAGATTCGGGCTAACCTTGACCGGGAGGATATCTATCGTTACCTGTCCCACGCCCGCAATGAAGCCGAAGAAATCAACATCGGTTGTGCGCTCGATGATTCCAGTGATAGCGAAGGTGACACCTTGGGATACTAGTGTTGCGGTGCCCGCTGTGTTTCCATGGTCATCAGATCTCGGCAGTAAGCCCCGGTTCAGCATCGCCGCGTAGTCGTCTTGATTATTGTTGGCGCCAGGGTATTCGCCCCTACTCCAGTGTGTGATATTTTTATAATAGCTGTTCCCCATGATCGGGGCCCAATCACCATGCCCAGCATAGTAGGTCGTGGTAGTCCCGTCGGCATTCAATGCGCCGTCGTGCATTAGATTGAGATTGTGCCCGACCTCATGTGAGATGCACTCGGCAGTATACTTTTCGTTGCCGCCTCCCAGCTTATCTAAGAACGCTAACGCCGGCTTCGTAAAATCACTACTATCCCCAAAGGCACCGTAATAGGCAACACCCCCGCAGCTTGTGCACACGTTGAACCATTTGGTGATCAGCACTACCGTACCGAACTTTGTATCGGTCAAAGTTGTTCGACTTATCGCGTCCTTCCCCGGATCCTGTGTAGTAACGTTCACATCAAAGGCGGCGAAGTCCTCGGAGACTTGGCGCCACATCCCGATGATGCGATTTCTTTCGTCGATATTGAACGACGCTGGAACCCCATCCACGTCGAACGCCGCAGCGTTATATGGATCGATTCCCAAGGTGCTGTTCCATGCCGTTCCGGTTAGAACCGCTCCATCGAAATCTAGGTATATCGTTTTCTCTGATCCTGGCTTGCTATTGAGCAGAAACGCATTCTCCGGGGGAATGACAGCATCCGTTGTCGCTACGGAGCCGCCTAGTGCCGGGTCCGCTGCAGCTTCGAGATTCGGCTCGATGTGCAGTAACCGTCCCTGTGGATCGGCATGTAGCGTGCGGTCGGTTGCAAACATCTTCTCGAGCTTCTCAGGTGAAACCCCAATCGCTCTTGCTGTTGCGGGCAGGTCCCGAAGAGCAGCGACAGCCGCTGCGCCATTCTTCAAGCCCGAGCGCGGATTGGCCGTCTGAGCCTGACCATCGGTCGTATGAGAGCAAATCAAGATAGCGAGTCCTAGGGCGACGCCGAGCTTATTGATGGATTTACTATTTTTCATACTGTTCCGAATTAAATTTCATACGTGCCATGGTTGAATGGGCAGTTCGGCGAACTTGCATCTGTTGTATCGGACAGGTCGCTGGTGAGGATTAGGGAATTCTTAACGATGCCTCAGATCTGTTGAAAAATCTGACTTTTTCTTAATACAGAGGACAGTAGAGCACTACGGCAGGGTAGGAGATCTCAGCAAAAGCCGTATAGGAGTATTCCGCAGTTAGCGCCCCCAAAATCTGGATCGGGGTGATTTCGGGAAGCGATTAGTGCGCGTCTATGATGCTGCGATGGTAGCGAGTACTGCCCACCGCACGTAGAACGAGATTCGACGTCATTCGTAAATGTCGAAATTGACGCTAAGAAATTATAGGGAGGTTCCCCAAAACACTACACGACGGGAATTTTAATTACAGCGACCTCCCTTCCGATAACGGCAACAAACTCAGCAACACCTTTGGGTGAAATCAGGAGTGTCGCTGTGTTAACAAGTGGATGGTAGTGAATGGCATCTGAATCCCAAAGATCTTTATCCACATAGAGGTCAACTACTTTTGCCGTATCGTTAATTAGCCCCAACACACTGACAGAGCCCGGCTCAACGCCAAGATACTGTTTAAGTCGCTCCGGTGACCCAAAGCTTGGGCGGCCGATTCCAATCTGCTCTCCAAGCGCTTTGAGATCCACCCGCTTCTCTTCTGAGACCGACACGAGTACATGTTTGTCGCCCTTCTTGTTCCGTAAAAACAGGTTCTTTGATCCTTTTCCGGAGAGCCCCTTCAAGTGCAAAGCCGCGTCCTCGCAGGTAAACACCGGCTCATGCTCGTGTCGCTCGAACGGTATTCCGTGCTCTTCTAAAAACTTCTGAATTTCCGTCTCACCAAACATATTACTACAGACCCAAATAGTGTAATCAACCGTGGTCGATTAGCTGTACCACCTACCATGTCAAACGTGAAATTTTCTTTTTCAGTCACTAGCCGATCCTCGGCAAGCGAGGCACGTGCTGGCGTCTTTGAGACAGCCCATAGCACTGTCGAAACCCCCGTGTTCATGCCAGTTGCAACGCATGCCGCCCTGAGAGGTCAAAAGATCTCGGAGCTAGACGATATCGGTTACCAGATAATCCTCTCTAACACCTACCATCTCTTGCTAAGACCGGGGGTCGCCGTTTTTGAAAAATTCGGCGGCATTCACCCCTTCATGGGATGGCCCCGCTCGGTACTCACCGACTCGGGGGGCTTTCAGCTTTTCTCGCTGTCGAAGCACCTTAACATGAGCGAAGAGGGCGCTCTGTTTCGGAGCTACGTCGACGGTAAGAAAGTGCTCCTTACCCCTGAGGTGAGCATTCAAACGCAACGCGCGATCAACAGCGATATCATGATGGTGCTTGACCAGTGCATACCGGCACTGAGCGAGCGTGCGGCGATGGAGCAGGCTATGCATCTTACGCACCGCTGGGCAAAGCGAAGCCTTGTCGCCCGCGGGGACTCAACTCAGGCTCTCTTTGGGATCGTGCAGGGCGGTTGCTTTCTAGACCTCCGCACAGAAAGTGCCGCTCGGATCACCGAGTTGCCCTTTGACGGGTACGCCATTGGCGGCGTCGCGGTTGGCGAGCAGAGGAGCATCCGCGAGGACGTCGTAGAGCATACCGCCAAGCTTCTGCCACATGATCGGCCCCGATATCTCATGGGAGTAGGCACACCTATTGACCTTCTAGAGGCCGTGTGGCGCGGCATCGACATGTTTGACTGTATTTTGCCGACAGCGCTGGCCGCACAGGGAAGTGCCTTCACCTACGAAGGAAAAACGAATCTTGGCCGAGGTATCTATGCCGGATCAGATCGTCCTATTGATCCAAATTGTCGGTGCTCTACGTGCAAACGGTACAGCCGCGGATACCTTCACCATCTGCATAAGGCGGGTGAGTATTTAGCCCACACCCTCATCGGTATCCACAACCTAACTTTCTATTTCGACCTCATGGCTGAGATACGCCGTCAGATTACTGCCGATACATTCGAGTCATTCTACCGCGAAAAGCGAGAAACATTAGGCGCGAATGAGGCTGAGTACGCCGTGACAAAGCCTCTCTCAAAAGCCAAAAAAAATACGGCTGAAGTCGGTGAGTATGCGATTGCACGGCGGGGCGAGATTGTTTCAGTCCAGCACCGCCCCTCAGGAGAGATCATGCACTCCGTTTCAGCGCCGCTGGTAGAAGCCGAACAGCTCTATATCGAACAGAGCGGATTGCGCGCGCGGATCATGCAGACACTCGAGAAGCCCCTTGTCATCTGGGATCTTGGGCTCGGTGCAGCCAC
>JAYVGZ010000313.1:0-3389 GCA_043771805.1 Pseudomonadota bacterium | reverse complement strand
GTCTGTACTTTAGTCATCTGCTTAGTCTACCAGCGAAAGCAACACTACTCAAAAAAATCTAATGGAGCTTGGGAGCGAGGAGGGTCGCAAGAAATTTCTATTTTCAACTTCGCTGTCGATCACAAAGAGAGATTCAGTGTCCACGCGCAATTACCCCCGCAAATGGGCTAGAAAGGCTCTCCTAGCAATGTGCTCGCCAAAAAAAAGACAGCGATTAAGTCACACTCCTCTGCTACTACTCAATAACTAGCGCGCACGCCACCTTCCGTCCGGCTTCCTTAAGAGATGATTAGCGCGATCAGAAAAATACGAGATCCTACCAGACGCTCTCGAATTCAATTCTGTCTAAATCTGGAGACTCTTACAGCCCAATTCCGTCCATGAGGTATGAATACAGGGAGCGGCATCACCAAATCTTAAAATAAATGATTCGTAGTCTCTCCTCGGATTGATAACAGTATACAGGGAAAATCTCGGCGGATTCTTCACCGGGGGGGTGAGTAAATGGCAAAACTTTACGATTCTACTGCACGCGGCCTAGACCTCGCCGGCACCGTCCTCATAAACTTCTTCCTCTCCGTCCTAACCTTCGGACTCTACCACTTCTGGGCCAGAACCCGCGTTCGCCGTTACATCTGGTCCACCACTCGCGTCGACTCCGACGCATTTGCCTATACCGGCACCGGCTTCGAACTGTTTCTCGGATTTATCGCAGGCCTTCTATTCCTCAGCATTCCAGCAATCATCATCGGAAGCCTAGTGCTCCTGGTCTCCTCCGCCGACGCATCAAGTGGTGCTTTTCTGGTGGCTGTTGCCATCCCCGTAATATTCTTCCTGCGGCCCCTCGTTCAGTACCGCGCTCTGCGGTACACCGCATCGCGCACATCACTTAAAGGGATTCGATTTTCGCTAGAGGGCTCGGCTACGAGCTATGCGCTACGGCACGGGGCGCTCCTCTTCCTCGCGATCCTCACAGGGGGAATTCTCTATCCATGGCTCCAGGCAGTATGCTGGAGAGCTAAGGTAAATAGTGCTCGATTTGGAACTACCAGCTGTTCCTCGACTGCTAGTACTCAAGACCTCTTCTTAGTCTGGATTGTGTGCCTACTCTTAGTGGTGCCAACACTTGGCCTCTCCCTCCTATACTACCGCGCCTACGAGACAGTGTACTTCCTCCGCACTACGTCGATCCAAGGAGTACAGATAGAGTGTATCGCAACACCCTTAGATCTCGTCGTCTTGAGAATTACGTCGTGGTTACTCATAGCGATCACCTTTGGCCTCGCCTCCCCGTTCGTTTCTACTCGTCAGTTACAACACTGGTCGAAGTGGATGTTTACCTCTCATGAAATTGACTATTCGCTCGTTCGCCAATCGACATCGGTTTCACCTTCAATTGGTGATGGTCTTCTGGCAGCGGAGTTCGCCTTATGATCGATGGACGATACTTCAACGGAGAGGTTGCAGAGGCTCAGTTTGTTCGAGCGGATTTTGGCTCTGGAACGCTGCGCCTGTACGTGAGAGATGGTACCAACTGTGACGGGGTCCTCGTAGCGCAGTATGAGCGAAAGAACTTTGCGGTAAGCCGCGCCCGTGAAAATGAGTTTATGATCCGCTTCAAGTCGGGTGGTTACCTGCGGTGTGAATCGACCATCGCTGAGAACTTTTTTAGAGAACATCACTTGTTGTCAACCCGGCCGTCGATTCTGCCGTTACGATGGTCATTCTTGTCTTTAGGAGTAACAGCCCTGCTCGGAGTTTCGCTTCTGGCTACGCTCGTCTGGGCGCTACCACAATTAGGAGTGTTGTTCGTCCCCCTTATTCCACTCACCTACGAGGAGCGACTCGGAAAGCAGATGATGGATCATGTCTCAAAAGAGATGGGCGGAAAGTGCGATGACTCTCAGGCTCAGGCGGCGATGAGCCGTTTCGTAACCGATCTCTTACGTGCATCGGATATTTCGCGACCGGTCAGTGCTACTTTTCTTAACAGTGAGGTGATAAACGCCTTCGCCGCTCCAGGAGGGAACATTGTCGTTCTTCGGGGGATTATAGAGGTATCAGAGAGTGGTGACGAACTCGGGGGAGTAATAGCACATGAACTCGGGCACGTTCTCAATCGGCATGCGATGCAAGGTGTGGTCAAGCGGTTCGGTCTTGGAATCGTCTCTTCATATCTTGGAGCGAGCTTAGATACACCTGGCAATATATCACTACTGGCCTCGGTTACTATGTTTGACATGTCCTACAGCAGGGATCACGAAAGAGAAGCTGATTTTGCGGGTGGGGAACTACTGCGAAAGGCAGGTGTAAACTCTCGTGGTATGGCTACTCTCTTTGCGCGACTAAAAGAGAAAAAAGGAGACCACACCGGCATCTCGGCCCTCCTCGCGACTCATCCATCGCTTGAGGAGCGCATACGTAATCTCTCGCTAATCGGACGCGAAGGTCGACCTGCCTTTAGCGAAGAAGAGTGGCGAATCATAAAAAAATCGTGCGGGTAGTGGTGAGCTAGCGCGTAACTTCTGGGCCGCTCTTCATTCCCCGAATCGCTTCTAGCAACCGCATGCCAAGCAGAGCATTCCCTGATGTGTTCAAGTGAGCGCCATCCGGCAATCGCGCACTACTTGGAATCTCGAAACCGTGAAACGGAAGAAGCAGGGGTATGCCAAGTTTACGCGTCGAATCTCGGATGGCATTTGTATAAGGCTGCAGGTCATCAACCAAAAAGAAGAGTAGGGGGATGTCACCTGCACGATCTCGAATCTTTTTGAAAAGCTCGGTTGTCACGGTCACCGCATCTCTAAAAGGCTGGAAGCCGTACCCTTTCTGCTCAATCATTGATTCAACCGAGGTTAGCTCGCCCGAATCGACCCGACGAAGCACACTCCGCTCCCAGTTGACGCTCTGCCGGTAAACGAATCGAGAGTACGACATCATAGGGACAAGCACCCAGTCGTAAGGTCGCGCAAACGCTATCTGGGCGGCACCGTTTACGAGATAGGGGCGGGGAGCAGGGGCTCTCTGACGGTAGCTGAGCTTCTCGAGGGGAAGATAATTGTTGATGATGTCATTGCTGCATAGCTGAACGATTATGAGCTTTGGCTTTACCTTAGAGAGGTATCGGTCGAGCACCATCAACTCTTGCAATGTGCCGTAACCAAGAGCTCCATAAGCGATGGTATGGTTATCGGGATGTAGCTCATGCAAATGCGCAAACCACATCTCGGATGGAGGAACGGTCAACCCCTCAGTAAATGAGTCGCCAATTGCCAAGACTCCTAGTGAGGTGTCTTTGTCGCCAAGAACGTGTTCTGTCCCCGTCCACCCGAGTGTTGAGTCCCACCGATCGCGCGGATTGAGGGTAAGGGGAACACCTTTGCGCCGCC
>JAYVGZ010000312.1:0-7110 GCA_043771805.1 Pseudomonadota bacterium | reverse complement strand
CTAGGTGCGTTTTGTTACGCCGATTCAGCAGATTCGGTGGAGTAAAGCGCGATGGCGGCTAGCCCGGCGCCTGCGGAACACACGGCCAGACAAGCGATGTCTCGAGTGTATACATGTTATCGTCCTTATCTCTTGGCAGACCGCACACCACGTAAACATCGGCAATGTACCCCGTTTCGGATGGTACTTGCGAAATCAGAATTCGGTACTGAGGACTACAGGCCCCGTCGCACTTTCGATACAGCTCTTCTCCAGCAGCACCCGAGCCCTGCGAGAAATCTGAGAAACGCCTTGAAAATTCATCAAAATCGCCAAACGGTGCGCGCAACCAGGTCAACGGAAGGGCAGTTGTTTGCGTAAAATACTGCTGGCATTTCTCGTTCTCAGGGTGTTCCTTGTTGAATTGCCTTGGTCGAGCAACGAACTCGATGCTCGAATCAGTGGCGAGACCACACATTTTGGGGCATGAAAGGTGCTCGGCCTTCAAGTCCTTCCTAATTTCTAGAGCGCGCTTCAAGATCGCCCCAGATTGGTATTTTATCGAACTTTCAGCTCCCCGAAAATTAGCGAACAGCCCCGCCGAAGCGTCTTTTAACTCGACTAACGTTCGAGAAGTTGTGGCGCCACAGTCGACTTTCTCAGCTCCGTTAGTTTTGGCTCCGTTAGTTTTGGCTCCGTTAGTTTTGGTTTGTGCGATTGCAGGCCGGCCGAAAAGGAGGCCGGAAAGGAGACCTAAAAGAAAAATTGTGCAGAGCACTACTGCGACCCGCTGCCACCGAGAAAACCCCACACTACAGCGACCAACCGCTTGAAAACCCATAAGCAGAAGCCATCGTTCCTGGTCCGTTACTGTATGCACGGTACGCAACGAAGCGCTTTTGGGCAACAAAAACCGTCTCGCTGAAGCCCTTGCATGCAATCCCGAAGAAAAACAGAGCCGTCGCTGGAGGCCTCCCCTACCCGTGCATTCAGAGGACTTCCCAGGCAGAGAATTCAGAAACACCACCCCTTAGGACTTGTGAATTAATAAGCTAGACATTTATGCATCCCATCTTTGGCTCATCTTTGAACGTTCGTCATCCGAAAAATCCTCGCCATAGTTCACGATGGCTCCGGTTTTTCGAATTCCTCCCGCTCAAATCTGAACCAAATCTGGGCGCCTAAATGTCTATCTTATTAATTCACAAGTCCTTAGCTCTTCGTATAGGGACTACCACCTCGTTTCTGTTACGATGCACTAACGTACGATCACCGGTAAGGACTCAATGTTTGACGCAGTGCTCTTCGACTTCGACGATTCACTCGTAGATACGCAGGGCTCGAGAATACCTGCGATCATTGACTACTGCCGTACGGTGCACGGGGCTGAGGTCTCCGCGGATGAAGTATTGCGTGCCTGGGGCCTCCCGTTCAACGCCCTTATGCAATCACTCGTCGGGTCGGTCAACATCAACATCGAACGGTATTTAGATATTTGTAAGAGATACCCACTTCGACCGTTCCCCGAGAGCGCCCACGCTCTGCAGCTACTCTCTGGCCGTGCGCGAATCGGGATCGTCACCTCAGTAGCAAAAGGGATTCTTGAACACAGCGTAGATTCCCTCGGCTGGCCCAGGGGGTGGTTCTCGGTTTTGCTTGGGCACGATGACACCAAGTACTACAAACCGGACCCACGAGTCTTTAACTTGGCGCTTGAGCTGCTCTCGATTTCCCCAGAGCGCCGCAGGCGAGTGCTATATGTAGGCGACTCGCTGATAGACGCACGTGCCGCACAGGACGCCGGGCTCGCTTTTCTCGGAATTGCACGAGACCCAGCACGCCAGAATGCTTTTGCGATAAATAACTTCGATTGGAGAGAAAATCTTCACGATGTCTCTATCTGGGCAACTCACCGACCGCGCTTGACGGCGGCGTAGTTCAACCGGTTCAGAAGTACCTCACAGATTTGAGCTTGATCTTCGCTTCAATACTGCTAAATTGTCGGCGGAGTTGCACCTACCCGCCTAGCCTGCATCGCTCACAGGTTTTCGTAGCAAGAGGGTGAAGCGCTTGGATAGACGAAGCAAACGCGTCAGCAAAACGCTGTACAGACAATCACTGGACTTAAGATAACCCTCTAAATTTAACATATAGAACGGACCCCAAATGGAAGTAGCAACGAAAAAAGCATTCTCTCTCCTGAGTGAGTTCAAAGCGTTCGCCTTCAAAGGCAACGTTGTCGACCTCGCAGTGGGTGTCATCATCGGCGGAGCCTTCGGCAAGATAGTAGACTCTCTTGTCAAACACATCATCATGCCAGCGATCGGGAGCATCCTTCCAGGCGAGCAGGGGTACTTAGGCTGGAAGTTTGTCGTGAACGGAAAAGATATTCCTTACGGCTTATTTCTCGGTGAGGTTTTCAACTTCCTGATAGTTGCCGCGGCCCTGTTCGTCTTCATAGTAAAGTTCCTCGGCTGGGTAATGAAGACCAAGAAGGAAGAAGCTGCCACACCGGCACCTACCAAAGATCAGGAACTCTTGACTGAAATTCGAGATCTGCTGAAGAAATAGCTCCGTATTGTCTCGGCACCAGTAGGAATACTGGTGCCGCAATCAAAGTCTATGCAGCTAGAAAACCGGAGCTCTCAACGAGTTCATTAAAATTCAAGACCAATCCCCACTCTCCACCCCTGAAATGATTCTCCTATCGTATAAGAGCCGCCGATACGCACCTCTTCAAGGAGCGAGACGTACTCTCTCACACCGACAGTGAGATCAGCTCCCATCTCTTGAAAGTACGTAAACGATAACCCTGACCGGGCTGAGCCGTAGATATCTGTTCGAGCAAAAAAAGGGTGCACGCCAAGCGGCATATTCTGAATACAGAGCCCAAGGGGCACCAACAATTCAAGGGTAGTTTGCCACAACCCAGTCGCTGAGTTTATTGCAATAATATTACTCCTCGTCGCAATAGAATCGTTAAAGAGGTGGGTATACTTACTTCCAAGAGTCACTGCGACACGACCAAGTTGGGTTGCAAACCCGAGCTTCGCACTTGGTGAATAGGTGAGAACGTCAACGTCTGTGTTGAAGGCCTGTCGATCGAAAGGTTCGAGAACTGTTTGACTGTACGCCGTATTGAAATCGTACTTCCGGTCGACGTGACTGTAGGCTACATCGACGCCAGGAGTAATCGAAAACCCATCGAGAAATTGCCACACGGCTCCGGTCCCTACTCCAAAACTAGCGGCTGACAGTCGAGAGAAATCTTCTCCCCCCGATGGCCTCGCGATGCGAACGCTCTGACTCTGATTGTACGTTCCGAAGACGCCTCGTATTAACGGGCGCACGGCATCTCCATCTTCGCCAAATTCATGCGAGAGCGGAAATCGAGTAACAAAAAAATCTGCGTCCGGGGCGTCACTAGATTGAATCTTGAAAGCACCGGAGGAGACGGAGTTCTGGGAGGTAAAGAGAGTAATAGAGTTGATGGTCTCTCCCACCCTCTTATTAAAATCTCCCTGTAATTCGGGAGGGAGGGGCTCGCTGTGGGTATCCGCGAAGGTGGGTACCGAGAGGAAGAATAGTAGAAGCGCCGAGAGCGCCCATTTCCGTGGAAACGGCCGCTTACCGGTGAGAGCTAAAAAGTTTAGCGTATCAACATGCCGCTTGCGCACAGGAGTCATGGCGGAGCTATTCTCGTAAAGCGACGTGGAGTCTGTGACACACGTATGTTGTCCCATTACTACTAGTTTCTCTGGAGTCACGAACTCCCGGCTAGTCGCGTTGCGTCAGAGAGTAGCACCGGAATATTCGGTGGGACTAGCCGCAATCGGGGTCCTAACGGCCCATTCCTTGAATGAGCGCGCCTACATCCCCTACGCTGGAGTCGTACCGCCTCACAAGCGCGTAAGATTCCATTTGCTGGGCCTCCATACTTACGGTATACTTACAAGATGATTAAATCCCTTCAATCGATCGGAAACAGCAAAGCCCTCGTCTTGGATAAAGCCATTATGGAAGCGGTTGGCTTAAGAGACGATTCCCTTCTTCAGATAACAATCGTAGGCGGGGCTCTCATTATCACTCCTGCAGACGTAAACATCTCATCAGATGAAATTGCAGCTTCCGCACTGAAGATAAGGAAGCGTTACAAAAAGACACTGGACAACCTCGCGAAGTGAGAATGAAGAAAACACCTCGCTTCCTCAGTGTAAATAACGCTTTGCAATTGCACTCTGACACTATCTCCCAGGAGGGTGGTGGAGCCGGTATACGCGAGCCTGGTTTACTTGAGTCTGCAGTGCTTATGGCGCAGCAACAGTTTGGTGGTGAATTCCTTCATCCAACAATCAGTGAAATGGCTGCAGCTTACCACTTTCACCTCTGCATGAATCATCCTTTTGTTGATGGCAACAAAAGAGCAGCAGTTTTGGCGATGCTTGTTTTCCTTGACTTGAACGGAGTGAAGAAACTTCCACCTCCCAAATGGATTGAAACCACTACCCTTAAGGTGGCTTCTGGAGCCATGGGCAAGTCTGAATTTACTCAAGAGTTAAAAAAGATTTTGAACGTGTGATGGTTTAGGCCTTACCGAGCTATTTCTTCAACGTAATTTGATTGTGCGTGTCACTACTACGACGTGCCAGCAATGATGCCGCAGATATAAGGAGCACCCACTCATACAACGGCACTCTGAACCGCGTGACTACCTGGAAAGGAACACTTAAGACCAATCCTAGAAACAAATAGGCAATAATGCCGTATCGCATCCGCGTTGAAAGCGCCCCCCTTAGAAATCCTATCGCTGCGAACAGATAAAGACAGGATTCCCATATCGCAACTCCCCACCAAATGGAATTGGGCCAGGCACCTGCGTGGACAGTGGGTCTCAAGAACACCCAACATTTTGTTAGAAGCAAACTAAAACTCGAAGCGGGACTCTGCACTAGTTGAGTTAACCCCTGCTGAAATAAATATGAGCTACGTTCGGAATACGACGATGAGTTGCTTGCAGCAACTTGTGCTGGGGTAAGTTCATGCTCCAGTTGATAAGAAAGCTCCGCAAGAGTCTTCGTATCAGGGGCATTATACACTTGGGTCATAATTGGATGATTACCACGCCAGAAATTGTAGCCGGCAGCATCGTTAATAAGAATAAACTCGCCCGTTCTCTGGTAGTTCGCGCTGGTCCATGGGGCGATAGCGACGGCTGCACCGAACAAGAACAGCAACGAGAATTTGATCGGGGTCTTGGGAGAACCTTGCCAGATGGCACAAAATATAAGGGGGATAAACCCAAGTGCAATCGGACGGGTGAGCGCAGCTGCGCCGAATAACACTCCAGCAAATATGCGACTACGCGCAGAGGAATTGAAGAGGGTGACCGTTAGCCAGATAGCAAGACACTGAAAAAGTGGCTCCGACTGGATATCGAGAGTTTGTCCAACTACTAAGGGACTGATGGCGAATGCAAGAGCTGTCAGAGTCTGTGCCTTCCGATTCAGCCCTAGCAGGTTTGTGATTGATATCAGTCCAACGATACTCAAAATATCAGTACAAATGAGCGCCACTCTTCCAAGCAATACAGAATAAGGCGTACAGAGCGTTGTGACGGCAAGAAATAGTGGTAGTCCAGGGGCCCTAAAGAAAGGTAATTCGGTCGCGTCCGGATAAGGAAGGTTCATGCAGAGGGCATAGGCTGCGCGTTGATAGTCGGCGGCATCGCCGAAGAAATACTGATTTGAAGGGAGGAGAACCATGGCTAACACGCGGATCAGCAGTGCTACTCCGAGGACTCCCAGCTCCGCTATAAACGGTATGCGTGTTGAATAATTCATTTGCTCATGAAACCCGCGGCAGACGAGGCAACCACTCTATGGGGAAGTCTTAGTTTACTAAAGAGTTAAAAAACCAGACTTATAGCTGGTAACGAATCAAATGCGACATTTTGGGTTAAAAAAGGAGGCGCCTTCGGAGCGCCTGTAAATCCCGCGCACCACTCTCGCGTTGCTTGCCATACGCCGCAGTTTTCTTCGTGCGACAGCCTTCAGCGATTTGGTGGTAGTTGCCTGATGCGATTTCAACTCTTGGTTCTTGAGATGATCCCAAACCTTTTCGTCTGGATTAAACTCTGGCGATCTCGGCGGTAAATAGAAAACGTGCAGGCGTTTGGACTTGGAAACGAAATCTCGCGCCAGCTTGGCACGGTGACACGGCGCCTGATCCATGACTACTACCAAATGGCGCGTGGGATGGTGTGCAAGCATGCCTGCTAGAAACCTAACAATATCCTTACCGCTATAACGCTTATTGCCATCGTGAACGTTGAATACCAGGCGACCATCGTTGCTGATTGCTGGAATAGCAGAAACAGAACTAGACCTGTATCCCCTGTGTTGATCTAGAGAAAAGCAAGTTGGAAGTCTCCACGACTAAGTAGTGTAAAGTGGAGGACTTATGAGAAAGAAGAGAACAGCACACCCGAAGGAGTTCAAGCAGGAAGCGGTACGGCTGGTACAGGCTGGGGACCGGTCGGCGATGGAAGTAGCGGCGTCGTTGAAGATAGATCCATCGTTACTATCGAAGTGGGTAAAGGCGAGCCAAGAAGAGGGTCCTGACGCCTTTCGCGGACACGGCAAGCGGACGGTTCTTGAGGAAGAAAACTGGCGGCTGAAGCTGCAGAATAAACAGCTCTCCCAGGAGCTAGAATTCCTAAAAAAGTGAGCCGGTACTTTGCCAAGGATTCGAAGTGAAGTACCGGCACATCAAGACTTGTTGTAAGGAGTACCCTCTTGGGCTTATGTGCCGAGCCCTACAGGTAACTCCGCAAGGGTACAACCAATGGCACAAGCGCTCTGGTAGGCGAGACAAGCGGGCTAAAGAGCAGCGAGAGCTGATAGATAGTATCTGTATTGCTCACGCCGAGAGTCGCCGTACGTATGGTCGCGTACGTGTGACAAAGGAGCTTAAGGCACAGGGCAAGACAGTTGCTGAGAAGCGCGTAGGAAAACTGATGAAGGCGGAGGGCTATATTGCAAAGGCAGCTCGCAAATTCAAGGCTACCACGGACTCCTCGCACTCCCGGCCTGTTGCTCCGAACACACTTGATCGTGACTTCACTGCAACAGC
>JAYVGZ010000311.1:0-4223 GCA_043771805.1 Pseudomonadota bacterium | reverse complement strand
TGTTTTGACCGCTTTTCTTCACTGAAGGGTTAGCGAAGTGACCTGCCACGCCTTCTTCAAAGTCCGCCCAGGAGACCTGATCCTCGGGTGATTGCGTGTGGCCGATCGGGACATAATACGCTTCTGAATCGTGCCAGCAGAATGAGAGACCAACGATCTTTGCCTCATGAATTGCTAGTGAGGTGGTTTCGGTATCGAAAGAAAACTCATCTTGTTTGAGAAACTCTGTAAGCCAACCAGCAAAATCGGAACGATGGACAGTCCTGTATGTAAAATCTTTCTGAGCCTCGAGTACCGATCTTTTCGAAATGACCTTCGGAAACTCTTTTAGGAGTGTCGAAAATTCAAACCTATCGAAGAGCGCCCCTAAATGGGCACCATCCAACTCGCGCCGCGTAAGGAGCTCGTCCATGTTATCTAACTTCCCAACGTCCCCACCGATAGGGCCCTCGAGCGGAACATTTTTGTCGATCTCGACTAACCTGCGCGATAGACGAAGACGCGCAGGATTCGATTCAATCGCCTCTGCAATCTTCTTTCGGTTGCGAATTGCGGAATCCTCCTTGATGGCCCCTGTGTTTGCGATAACGCCCTCAACTGTGTGGAATTTTTCGATAAGCTGAGCAGCTGTTTTCGGCCCCACGCCATCGATACCAGCGACATTGTCTGAGGCATCCCCGGTGAGCGCCAGGATCTCAACAACTCTCTCGGGGGGCACGCCGAATTTTTCGATCACCTGAGGAATTCCGAACCGTTGGTCTTTCATCGTATCCCAGATGGTGACTCGAGAGGTCACGAGCTGCATCAGGTCTTTGTCCCCCGAAACCACAACGACCTCGGTATCTTCAGCAACCATTTTTTCAACGAGGGTACCGATGATATCGTCAGCCTCGTACCCTTTTTGTTGCAAAACCGTTACGCCCAGGGCTGAACAGAATTCACTAAAATGAGGCATCTGTTGTAATAGCTCAGGTGGACACTCTGAGCGGTTTGCTTTGTATTCCGGGTCAAGATCATTTCGGAAAGTCTTTTTACCTGCATCGAACACTACGGCGACTCGTTCCGAGCCCGCTAGCGTGAGGGTTTTAAAGAGCATGCGCACGAAGCCGTACAGCGCGTTCGTGGGGAAGCCATCTTTTGTGGACAATGGAGCAACGCCATAGAACGCGCGAAAAATATATCCAGAGCCATCGATCAAGTATGCGGTCTGTTTTGTTTCTGTCATATAGCGTTTTCCAAAAGTCCGTAGCGAAATCCGGGCTTTTGGAAAACGCTATCGATTCGCGGACGCGAATCAAAACAGTAACCTATAGTGATTTACGGCAAAAGCCTTGCCAGGCTCACTGGCACGGACTTTTGCAAATCATTATAGGTGGCGCAGGTTACGAGGGTCGTGCTCGTAGCGTCAACAGGCCAGACGGAATCAGCGCTTCAAGGGACAGTTGTATGTGACCCGATGTAGCTCTAAGCAATATATGAGAGAGAAATCCCGAGTCTTTGATTAAGTGCCTTTCTCAGCCGGTTCTGCACATCAATACCCAATGGCTTCTCCTGCTGGCGAAGCTCGGCGGCTCCTTCAACGACCAAATTGTAGGAGGCATGAAACTCGCGACATTCGGCGCATACCGCTAGGTGAGCATCAATGGCACTGCGAAGACCAGACGAAAGATCCCCGTCAACTACGTCTCCCATGTGAGCCATGACATCCTGACACTCAATATCCAGGAGAGTGTCGGCGTTTGCACCATTGCTAAGGTTGTTTGAGTTGAAGTTGGTGTCGCTCATGGCAGAGTCCTCGAAGTAAGTTGGTAAAGGTTGGCGTATTTCACGCTGCTTTTGTTTACGCTGGTGTACATTCAAAGCTTCGGGCGTATTAACTCGCTACAACCTTAATTTTACCGGCTTCTATAGCGTTTTCCGAAAGTCCGTAGTGAAATCCCGGCTTTCGGAAAACGCTATCGATTCGCGGATGCGAATCAAAAGAATAACTTATATTGCACTAAAAACCCCGTCATTACAGACGGTATACATCAGCTTTATAACTATTTGATTCAACCACCATGGAAACGGTGCAAGTTTGTTACAAATTCCTGACAAAGTAGGGACGTTCGGTAATGCGCCGAAAGTGAAGATGAAGAATAATCTATTAATTTCAGGTGTTTCACACCTAAGCAACAAACTTGTAACCGACCCCATGAACGGTCAAGATATGTCGGGGCTCGTCCACGTTCGCCTCGACTTTCTGTCGTAGGCGAGCAATGTGGTTGTCCACAGTCCTCGTTGTTGGGTACGAGTTGTAACCCCATACCTCGTCCAAAAGTTCATCTCGCGACACAACCGATCCCTTCTTCGCCACAAGATAGCGAAGCAGGCGATACTCACGCGCAGAGAGATCAATTGGCTCATCATTACGAACCGCTCGATAGGCCTTGAAGTCCACCTGGACGTTTGAAAACTCTATTTCATCTATGGCCGTAGTCCGTTGGACCCTTCGAAGCAGTGCCTTCACGCGTGCCACCAACTCCAGGATTCCAAATGGCTTTGCAATGTAATCATCGGCTCCGAGCTCAAGCCCAAGCACCTTATCTACTTCACCGCTGCGAGCCGTAAGTAGAATCAGCGGAGTTGAAATACCAGCCATTCGCAGCTCGCGGCATGCCTGTAGGCCGTCTTTGCGTGGCATCATGACATCAAGAATGATTAGGTCGGGCTTGTGGTCTTTTACGAGAGCGACCCCTTTGTCCCCGTCCTTAGCGGTGATAACGCGGAATCCTTCCAGCTCGAGATTCATGACGAGCCCTTTCCGGACGCTCTCGTCATCCTCTATTACCGCAATTAAGAATCCCTCTGCTTTCATTGACCTGTGACCTAAGAGCTTAAGGCTTGGCTTGATGCAGCCCTAGCCCTTGAGTATACCAGTATAAATTTGCTAGGCGATACGGCTGCCCAACTTGCTTTTCAGTGACTGAGTCGGTATCTTACCGACTCTGCTCGAATGATTCTAATGCTTTCAGCTATTTACCTGCAAGCGGGTATTTTAGCAGTATAATTCAGCAGTATAATTCAGCAGCAATCGATAGCAGGCAACTTTAGTTACTTGCCTACCGAGTGGAGTTACTGACCAGCTGCGCGGGGATAGTCACTGACATCTCCCCACGGGTTGACTGCCAACAAGTGAGTTGGCAAGTCAGCTGGTTGCTTTTTGGCTTTTCGTAGTTGTGAGACGTTATGACAGATAAAGACGGAACTGAAGCCAGCGAAACAGAAGCTGGAGCAACAAAAACAGAGAAAAAAGCAACTTCTTCGAAGAAGAAGGCGGTGGTAGAGGCTGTTACTGTTGAGCCTAAGGTGTTTGCGATCGTGCGGACAGGCGGAAAGCAGTACCGCGTGTCCCCAGGTACCAAGCTTTCAATTGAGAAGCTTGAATTAGAGGTCGGCTCGTCGGTCACCTTTGAAGAAGTCCTGATGGCTGGCACAGAAGGCGGCGCAGACACAAAGATTTTAGCTGGTACCGAGAAATCGCTTGGGATTACTGTTACAGGTAAGGTCATTGCGCAGAAGAAAGACAAGAAGGTCATTATCTTCAAGAAGCGCAGACGTGGTGGATACACAAAGAAGCAGGGACACAGACAGCAGAAAACAGAAGTCCTTATCGACGGATTTTCTCTTTAGGTTCCTGGTAAAGTTACCCGTGAGGGTAAGAGAATTAATTTTCAATAGTCAGCTCGGAGTACTTCAATGGCTCATAAGAAAGCAGTAGGTAGCACTAGAAATGGTCGTGATAGCCGCGGCAAACGCCTTGGCGTCAAGAAGTACGGTGGTCAAGTTGTTAGGGCGGGGAACATCCTTGTTCGTCAACGTGGCAGCACCTATCACGCCGGAAAGAACGTTGGAACTGGGCGTGATTACACATTGTTTGCGCTAGTAGATGGCGTAGTTGAGTTCAAGATGGGTTACCGCCACTACATCACAGTTAAGCCTGTCGAGAGTGCAGCGGCCTAGTTCAATCTGGTGGCGGCGATTGCCGTGCACGGGTTAACTGGAATCAATGAGGAGTCGGCGAGTGAAACTTTGCCGGTTCCTTTTTTATTGCCCGCTATTTAGTTTGTCTTGGGTGATTTGGCCTTAGGACTTGTGAATTAATAAGCTAGACATTTATGCATCCCATCTTTGGCTCATCTTTGAACGTTCGTCATCCGAAAAATCCTCGCCATAGTTCACTA
>JAYVGZ010000310.1:0-2075 GCA_043771805.1 Pseudomonadota bacterium | reverse complement strand
ACACTGCCTCCCGCTGTGGCTTTACTCCGCAGTACCGCGATCTTGAGGCCCTTTACGAGCGTTACAGTGAAAAGGGGTTGGTTGTCCTCGGTTTTCCTAGCAACGATTTTCAGCAAGAAGACGGAACGAATGATGAGATCAAAACCTTCTGTAAGGTACGATTTGGCGTCACATTTCCGTTGTTCGAAAAGGGCAGTGTGAAAGGGGAGGGGATGCAGCCGGTTTACAAAGCCCTGTTCGCGATTGCGCCATCTGATCTTAAGGGAGAGATTGGTTGGAATTTTGAAAAGATTGTAGTCGATAAGAGCGGCGTGGTTCGTGGTAGGTTCGGATCGGTTGTTAATCCGACGAATGGCCTGGTGACTGATCTTGTGGATTCTCTCTTAACTCCTTAGATGGCCGTTCGCTCCTTTTCAAAGCACGGTCGTAATTCCAAAAGTCTAGGTCGTGCACGGTGCTGAAAATCATGAAACGAGTTGTGGCAGTTTATTCTACCCTCCTCCTGCAATCCTGCCTCTCTGTTGGAGTGATGCAGGCTAGGTAAGTACCAGTTCATTTTACCAATTTCGCAAAGGCTCCCTTCAGCCTTATACTTTCCACCATGAACGTAGCAGTAAACTTCACCGACCACCTTTCGCCCCTCGATCTACCCTACGAGCGAGATTCTCGTTACCGCGTTTTCTCACGCTCGATGCAACCCCTTGATCCGGCAGCCATTGAATCGCCACTTCTGACCCTTCTGCAGGGTTGTACAGACATGGCCTCAAGCTCTGGAGATCTTATTCGGCGGGCGGTACAAAGCGGGTTCCTTTATGAGTGCACCCCGTTTCGCGCCTCAGTGGTGCGTGCATTAACGCTCCCTCCGGGTGCACGGGTCTTAGAGCTAGGATGTGGGGCAGGCGCCGCCACTCGGTACTTAGGAGAGTGCGGTTACTCAGTCGTTGGTCTTGAGAGTTCCATGCAGATGGCTGCGTGCGCAGTAGAGCGGTGCCGGGATCTAGCTAATGTAACGGTATTTTGCGATTCCCTCGACCGATTTGCGCCGATGGAGCTTTTCGATGTTGTTGTTTGCATCGACCCCTCATTTCCCGCGTGCAACCCACTCGACCCACTCGGATCTCTTCTTACAAGGGCCCGCGACCTCCTAAAGCCGACGGGCTCTCTTGTGTTAGCGGTGGGCAGTCCGTCTTGCTCGATGGGAGAGCATTTTGTGCGAGTGGGCCCCGAGAGCGTAAGAGGATTGAGCGCTCCGCTTGAGTCGATGGAGGATGTACTATCGCAGATCGGATTCCGGAATCACGACACTCTTCTTGCTTATCCGCATCACGCGGCTCCCGTTTTACTAGTGCACCCCCTGGCGAGTAGGGAGCGCGGGGTTGAGTGGAGTGCGGCCGTGCCGGAAGCCTTTGACACCCCTCTAGGGGAGCTGCCTGAGGTGCAAGATTGGTGGGAAAGAGCAGCGCACTCTACTGAAGTTGGAACACTAGCGATGGGGCACGTTCTCGTCGCTCACCGTCACCGAGTCCACAATGTTCTGTGGAATGGATGGGGTGCCAAGCGATTTATTTTAGAGGGCGAGGGATCTGCGCAAGTTGAGGATCTAACCTCGAGTCGTGGCGTCGATTCTGTAATGGTTCCGTTTTCAGATCCCGAGCTAGCGCGGTGGGTCGAGCATGTCGCCCGGCCTCGTTTGCTCTCGACCTCTGCTCTATCGAGTGATGTCGAAGAGCTCCGCAGTCGGCTTGAGCAGTCTATTGCGCGCGAGCGTGAGGCGTCTGCGGCCTTTACTCGCGATGAATTGGCGATGCAAGAGGAGCTTATTGAGACGCAGCTCAGGATGAACGTTCTGCAAAGCGAGCTTCAATCAGTACGCATCCGTCAGCAAAACCTCATCGTAGAGAATGCGGCACTGCTACACCAAAAAGATGAGTGGCAACACAAGTTGGATGTTTTACATGCAGAACTCCGAGGCGTAGTGCTGCAACATAAGGCGCTCTTCGAGGAGCGAGAGCTTCTTATTCAACAGGCAGACGAGGCGCAGTCTCGGGCTGCAACGCTCGCCTTAGAGCTTGATA
>JAYVGZ010000309.1:0-2505 GCA_043771805.1 Pseudomonadota bacterium | reverse complement strand
GCCTCGCTTTCAATTCGATTGGCATTCGGAGTCTTATACCGTGTCACCGCAAGCAGCATATTCTATCACGGGGCTCGTGGTGAGCCACAACGACGTGGGTGGATTTGGGGACATCTACCATTCTGCAGATGCTGTTGACCTTAAAGACCTTTGCATCGTGTGGGGAGAATCAGCCCTTGAAGGCCGCTACAGAGGAGTGACTTTTTGGAGTGAGCCGTGGTCGTGCCACTACTCTTCGAAGAACTCCACAAGTATCGACCCGACAGAGCTATCGAACAACCATCTCCTCGCTGGTACCTCCAAGATAGCAGAAGCTGTTCAGAGGGTTCGTGTTGGTGATCAGGTAAGCGTAACGGGGTATTTAGTTGATTATGCCTCTAAAGATTCACCGGAGGCACCTCGAAGAAGTAGTCTTGTGCGTGACGATACCGGGGACGGGGCCTGCGAAGTACTGTTTGCCACCTCTTTTTCGCTCTTAAAGTTCGCCAATCGAGCGTGGCGAACAACCGAAGCAATTTCCTACTACATTCTCCTTTTTACAGGTGGTATTACTCTCCTCTCTTGGTTTGTGCTGCCATATCTGGAGTACAAGTTGGAATAGTAAGTTTTTAAGACCGCCACTTTTGCAATAACGACCAGGCGTCCAATTACCGAAGAGGCCCAAATGCGCCACACACTTATTTATATTTCTCTCTGCTGCTTCTGTATGTGCTCAGCGCCCGCAGCTGCCGAACCGAAAGTGTGCTCCGAGCTAAAGGGGCGCGCAGAGCAGCTGATTTGCAGTGAGCCCGAGCTGTCATCCCTCAACACACTTCTCACAAGGGTGTTTGCGGACACAGTGAAGGGGCACCCGAAGGAGTCACCCACCAAGGCACAGGACGAGTGGATTTCGTCGGTTAGGAATGCGTGCACAGATGTAGCCTGCCTCAAGGAAGCATATTACGCTCGGCTGGAGCAGCTCGATAGCTTTGCTCGTACTGACTATACCCCCACTCAGGAGACGCCATTGGTAGGCATCTGGGAACGGAACGACCCAACCGGTTTTGAGCCATCTCAGCTATCGCTTCGGCAGGAGAGCTCAGGCGCGTTCAACTTTAAATTCAGCACCTCCAACGGAGCTCGCTCAGGCGAGCTCTCGGGCCTTGCGCAGAAAAGTTCTGGTTCCTCTGCTCGGTTTGCGGGTGACCTGCGTTGCGAAATTCGTTTTGCCCGTATCGATGCCAAAGAGGAGCAGATGCTCCATGTTTCTGAGCTTGGATGCTCGGACTTTGCGGGCGTCGGTATATCGTTCGCAGGTGAATACACTCGCTCGGCAAGGGAGGCAGAAGCGATTGTGCGTCCCGAGAGACTCTTCCTCAAGAACGGAGAGCAGAACGGAGCATTTCGAACCCTTGTTGGAGAGGACTATCTTTTGTTTCTGGACACCGCTCACCTTGTGAGTGCTTTGCCAGATGAGGACGGCTTCGGATCAACTGTTCAGGCGTTTGTTGTTCGAAGCCTATCAGCTGTCTCTGAGTCGATCGTTATGATCGGTAAAAGCGGGGAGCTGTGGGCCGCCGTAATTGAGCCGGTAGATGGTTCAAGTGAACGACCTCGCGTCAGGTATTACACCAACCAGGAGAGTTGGCAGAATCGGCTTCCTTTAACGATAGAAAATTGGCGAAAGGATTTTAAGGATTATTCGATCGTATTTGTTACAGGAAAGGCGGGGAACGGGGGCGAGTAGGATCAATCCATCTCAGCTCGTCGATTTTTTGAACTCTAGTTTTGTTTGAGGTGTGCGGTCACTCAGAGCGCAAGCGATGAGGCCACTTCAGATCGCTCTCCCCACTGCCAATGCACCTTTTATATTAAAATAGCGCTCAAAATAGATCAGTTCGTCTAGCTGTCAAGCCAGTAGTAGCTTGCTCAGTAGAGTGCTCGTACATCCTTCGATGGATATCAGAAGTTACTCCTGTGTAGAGGACAGTGTGGTAACGGGTGGTAAGAATGTAAACAGATCCTGCTTTTGATAGAGGGAAAGTATCGCGCTAGGTTGCTTGGAGTGTTTTGGTTGATCTGGAGTGGATCTCTCGCTTGCAGCTCGAGATGACGGGGGCACCAGGGCTGACCCCAACTGTTATCGAGGTTGATGCATACAATTCCACTCCGCCGTTGGGTGTTCCAATGACAAACTCGTGTTTGCCACAGGAAAACCGGACAAGGGGGGCGAGGAGCGTCGACCTAGATCGAAAGAGAAGCTGAAGCCCGAAGTTATTACGGGCCTCAGTCTCTTTAGCCGTTCACCCACTTGTCGCTGCGGGCCACGTATTTCATAGAGATAGTGCTGGTGTACTTGATGCCGGCAATCTCAATCTCAACCGGGAGGTTAACCCGGAAGTCCGCTGAAAGAGAGTCAACCTCAGCCGGAAAGAGGGTATCGAGAGTGTCGTAAAGATCGTCTCTGTCACCCAATCCAATCGAGAAACGCACCTGTTTCGACGCGAATTTTCCGCGTGAAAGTCG
>JAYVGZ010000308.1:0-2842 GCA_043771805.1 Pseudomonadota bacterium | reverse complement strand
TGAGTACTGCGACGACAGCAGCCCCGCCCCTTGTTCGGGTGTAAGTGTATCAAACCAGTGTAGCGACGTAGACAGATGGTGCGGCTTTGAATCTGCCTCCCCCGTAGGGGCAGTCATCTTCGGCGTCTACACCCCTGCTTCGGGCGGCACGCCGGCATCCTTTGTTCCAGCTAACTCGGGCTCTTCAGCAGGAGTAAATGCGGTGAAGGTACGCCTCCAACTCCAGGATCCAAACGTCTCCCCCTTTGTTTTGCCTTTTGGTAAGTTCCTGCTGGGAGATGGAGCGGTGAGTTTTCAATCGACTGCTATAGCTGTCTACGACGCGCCGGGGCAGTACCGATTGGTAAGGTAACCTACAGCTCGCTTGCAATAAGCGAATCGCCGAGTAACACGCGCCTCTACCCTAAAACAGGCTCCAGCGCAGCGCGATTCTCAGAGAGCCATCGACACACGTCATCCACTATTTGCTCAGACGATCGGCGCGGTTTCCAGTTGAGTGTATTCTCAATCAGAGCTGTATCCGTGAGGTATACCCGAACGTCGCCTGGCCTATCCTCGCCGACTTGTTTGACAGGGATTGAATTCTTTGTAGCGCGCTGACACAGCTCTGTTAGCTCGCGAAGAGAAACACTCACTGAACGACCCCCACCAACGTTAAAGGTGCGCCCCTTAACGATTTCAAAATTTTCGAGCTGAAGGGCGAGGAGGTCACACAGATCTTCGATGTGAAGAAGATCTCGCACCTGTTTCCCCGTGCCACCGAAGCCTATGTACCCGAGTTGCCCTTTGAAGAAGTGACGCGCGATCCACAGTACGACGACACCCTGGTCTACTTTTCCCATCTGCCATGGGCCCGTCAGAACGCCACACCGGTTGATAACAGCTTCCAGGCCAAATGATTCAGCGTACTCCTGAATAAAAAGTTCCGACGCGAGCTTCGTCGAACCGTACAGTGTGCGAGGACCCTCGAGGGGAAAATTTTCTGCGATACCACGGGGAGAAGAACCGGGAATGGTCTGCTGGTCGCTCAACTCAAACCTGGATTCGGTCTCATAAAAATCAAGAGCGTTGATCGACTCAACTGGGTACACGCGGCTGGTTGAAAGAAAGACTAGCTTCGCCCCGGTACGCCGGGCGAGCTCTAGACAGTTAATTGTGCCGGTGAGGTTGGTAGAAATGACGTACTGTGGGTTACCGTCGAGCCCTGCTAGCGCAGACGGTTCCGCGGCACATTCAACCAGCAGGTCGCACTCCTTGAAGGATACGAGATCTTCAGGACAACGGATGTCTGCGTGTGCGAACTCCACTCCACCCGAACGTAAGCGCGGAAGCGCTAGCTCTGAGCCACGGCGCTTAAGGTTATCGAGAGCTATAACCTTGGCAGTCGGGAACTGAAGCTTGAGCTGAATCGCTATGTGCGAGCCCGCGAACCCCGATCCGCCTGTCACCAAAATATTTTTCATCATGTACATTACTCTCTACACTCTCTTCAGGGCCGACGGAATCAAGCCGAAGTAATTTTACTTCGTGTTCAGCTATAAGATCGTCGTGAATGAACAGGCGCTCGGCGAAGGCCTTGAGCATCGTAGCAAAATACCGGCGGCCGAGCTCTCGAATCTTGAACTTCGCTGAGCCCCACGTGCGACCATACCAATTGATTGGAAGTGATGCGATCGAAAAACCGCGCATAAGGAGGCCGAGAGAGATCTCGATCGTGATATTGAAGTGCGAGGCGTAGAACGGCATGATTGAGCGGATCGCATCACCTCGATAAGCCTTAAATGCATTGGTAAGGTCGTTGTGGTTAGTGCGGAACAGGAGCTGGATGAGTTTATTGCCAACACGGTTGGCTACGAGTTTTACTCGAGGGTAGTCGGTCACTACACTACCTGAAATGAAGCGAGACCCGAACGCAGCATCGTAGCCCGAGCAGATGACTCGGTAGTAATCGACTAGGTTTTTTGGATCGTCAGAGAGGTCTGCCATCATGATGGCGATGATGTCGCCCTGAGCATGTTCAAGGCACGACCTAATCGCCCGACCGAAGCCCCCGGGAGGTCGGCGGTTGATAAGGCGCAGCGGTATCCCGGCAGCCATCTTCCCTCGTACGACCTTGGCGGTGTTGTCACTGCTATTATCGTTAGCGATAACAATTTCAAACGGTATTCCCTCGGTACGAAGGGTCTCGGAGATAGCGTCGATAGCCTTTCCGATATTACCTTCTTCGTTTCGAGCAGGGATGCACACCGATAATACGGGGTGCTTGGGGAGGGGTGGGAGTTTCGGTCTGGGGGTCTGAAGTAGCGACATCCCTGATATCTAGTCTAGGCGCGAATCTGTAGCAACAGAAGTAACATTTTTATGGTGGTTGGGGCGCTTCTTCAAGCCTCGAGGTGTTGCAATCTGGTTGATTATGCTGGGCAACGGCTCTTTTTCGGCTGCGTTCGAAGCCGGCAGACGAAGCCGGCAGACGAAGCCGGCACACGGAGCCGGTATACGAAGCCGCAGTCACATGGGCGAATTCCAGGTGAATTTTCAACTTTCTGGGTTGTGCCCCTCACCTTAGTGAATAATCATCCAACAACTCCCATGACAAAGAACGTAGCAGCACTCTTTTTCGGCACCGTATTTTTGATGAAAGCAGTTTTGATGACAGCACTTTTGATGACAGCTTTTGCTCAGTCTTCAGGTGCTACACCATCCAAGAATCCTGATATCCTCGCTCGCCGAGGGAAGGTTTTAATGGGGGAGGGAACTGCGGCCCCGACTCTTTCGTTAACCGAACCAACGGGGGGGTGGACGTCAGCGTATATGCTCTCTGTAGCGGGGCAATGCTCGGACC
>JAYVGZ010000307.1:0-7103 GCA_043771805.1 Pseudomonadota bacterium | reverse complement strand
CTCAGTTCTCCAGAGCCAGGACTACGTTATGACCGCATATCGGTGTCACGGTCACTACCTAGCGCGCGGGGGCTCATCAAGGGCCGGAATGGCCGAGTTGCTAGGAAAGGCTACAGGATGTGCAGAGGGGCGTGGCGGTTCGATGCATTTTTTTGATATCGAGAAGCGTTTTATGGGTGGCTGGGGGATCGTTGGCGCCCATGTGCCAGTAGCCGCGGGGATCGCATTTGGTGAAAAATACAAGGGAACGGACGCAGTCACGCTTTGCTTTATGGGCGACGGAGCTGTAAACATCGGTCCTTTCCATGAGGGTATGTCGCTTGCGGCGCTTTGGAATCTTCCAGTCGTTTACGTCATTGAGAACAACTATTTTGCAATGGGCACCCCCCTCGAGAAGACTGCACCAACAGAGGATCTTTCTATTCGCGCCTTAGGGTACCCAATGGCTCGTGAGTCTGTTGATGGGCACGATGTCTTTGCTGTTCGTGCGGCGCTTCATACCGCGGTCAAAAGAGCACGAGAACAGAAACTTCCAACGTTGGTCGAGGCAAAGACGTACCGTTACCGCGGGCACTCGATGGCCGACCCCGCCAAGTACCGCACTGCTCAAGATGTTGAGAACTGGAAGGCTCGTGACCCCATTAAGGTGCTTGGAGAGAAGCTAGAGACCCTCGGCATGAAAGGTCTCCGAGAGCAGATCGATACAGAGATAGAGAACGAAATGCAGGACGCGGTTCAGTTTGCTGAAGAGTCGCCGTTCCCACATGAAAGTACAGCGATGGATTACGTGTATGTCTAATGCAATGCCTTCTGACTCACATTCACAGAGTAGCCCAATGCGTGAAATTCCGATTCGAGATGCCCTTCAAGAAGCGATGAGTGAAGAGATGGCTCGTGATGAGCGCGTCTTTCTGGTCGGTGAAGAGGTGGGTTCCTACAACGGCGCCTACAAGTGTTCTCGCGGCATGCTAGACCAATTTGGCGCCAAGCGTGTCATTGATGCGCCGATAGCTGAAAACGGCTTCGTCGGGGTTGGTATCGGTGCCGCCATGGTGGGGTTACGACCAATTGTGGAGTTCATGACCTTCAACTTCTCATTGATAGCGATTGATCAGATCCTCAATACGGCTGCAAAGGCACGCGTTATGTCTGCCGGAAAGATCGGCTGTCCGATCGTTTTCCGGGGCGCAGGCGGAGCTGCTTTTCAGCTTGGAGCCCAACACTGTAATTCTTTCGAAGGGTTCTACGCGTATACGCCCGGACTTATCGTGGTGGCGCCTGCGACGCCGTACGACATGAAGGGGCTACTGAAGAGTTCCATCAGAAATGACAACCCCGTCGTGTTTTTTGAATCAGAGCTCACCTACAGCCTGAAAGGACCGGTGCCCGAGGGTGAGTACACCGTGCCAATCGGGGTAGCAGACGTAAAACGTGAGGGAACCGACATCACCCTTGTTACCTGGTCAAAATCGCTCTTCATGGTTCTAGAAGCCGCAGAAGAACTGGCTCAGCGAGGCATATCCGCGGAAGTCGTCGACCTTCGAACTCTGCGCCCGCTCGATACAGAGACTCTTTTCCGATCAGTATCGAAAACGAACCGGGTGCTCGTGGTTCAGGAGCAGCATTCGATGGCGAGCTATGGCGCTTACCTAAGCCACCTTATCACTCACGAGCTTTTTGATGAACTCGATGCTCCAGTCGGACTCCTTTCGACCCTTGAGACTCCAATGCCGTACTCGAAGGCGTTAGAAAAGGTGATTCTTCCTGGGAAAGAAAAAGTGGTCGCTGAGGCATTGGCTATTCTGTCGTAGGACACGATGGCTGTTGTCCCATTCCGCGATGTTTGGCCCTCAGTTGACGCGACTGCATTCGTAGCCCCAGACGCGTGGTTAGTCGGAAGCGTATCGGTAGCTGCAAACGTCTCAATATTTTTCAGCGCGGTTCTTCGAGGGGACATCCATTCTATTAGTATCGGTGCGGGCAGCAACATCCAGGAGCACGCCGTGCTGCATACTTCACATGAATTTGGACCAGTAGTGGTCGGTCAAAACGTCACCGTCGGTCACCGCGCTATCCTACACGGGTGCATTGTCGAGGATGAATGCCTGATAGGTATGGGGGCAACGATCCTAGACGATGCCCGGATCGGAAAAGGGTGCATTGTTGGCGCGCACTCCCTCATCCCCAAGGGAGTAATTATTCCGGCTTACAGCCTTGTGCTCGGGACCCCGGGGAAGGTTGTGCGCGCGCTCTCTGAGAGTGAGAAGGAAAGCCTTCTCACCTCGGCTCGTAAGTACCGCGAGGTGGGTGCGTACTACCGAGATACTCTTTCAACCCATATTTCCAAGTAGGCAAAACCCTCCGATTTCCTAGTCGCTCAGCCGTGCCGTATTTTTACAATATGAGATTGCATCTAGCCCTTACCCTTCCTAGAGTGCCGGTGGGCATTCTAAGGAGAGCAGCTATGGGAATCATGGACTTCATTCGTGGCGAGTTAATTGAGATTATTGAATGGGTTGATGACTCCCGAGATACCCTCTCTTACAAATGGCCGGACGAGGACAAAGAGATTAAACGGAACGCGCAGTTGATTGTGCGTGAATCACAAGTCGCCCAATTTATGTATCTCGGGCAGTTCGGGGATACTTATGCCCCTGGGAAACACTCCCTCTCGACTGAAAATATCCCGGTACTCTCGACCCTCCAGGGGTGGAAGTACGGCTTCGAATCGCCGTTCAAGGCAGATGTATACTACGTAGTGACCCGTACCTTCACCGGAAACCGGTGGGGAACCGCAAATCCGATCATGGTTCGCGACCAAGACTTCGGAATTGTTCGGCTGCGCGCTTACGGCACCTACGATTTCAAGATCACAAATCCTAAGGTGTTTCTTAAAGAGGTTGCAGGAACTGATGATCACTTCAAGCTAGAAGAGTTCTCGGACGTGATGCGCTCTCGATTGGTCAGCGTCTTCTCTGAGTCCCTTGCCCAAGCAAAGATCCCTGCGCTCGATGTGGCCTCGCGGTATTCCGAGATAGGCGAAGCGCTTCTTCCCATCATAAACACCGCAGTTTCGGCTAAATACGGCATTGAGATGACCACTTTTGTCGTTGAGAACGTTTCTGTTCCGGAAGAAGTGGAGAAGGCAATCGACCAGCGATCGAGCATGGGGGCCGTAGGGAATCTGAATGACTACGTTAAGTTTCAAATGGCGCAGGGGATCGCTTCAGGCCAGGGTGGCGGTGGAACTGCCGGAGCGGCCGCCGAGCTAGCGATGGGATTCGGGATGGCACAACAGATGATGAACCAACCAGGAGGTATGCTTGGAGCACAGGCAACTCCTGCCGCAGCTCCGCCGGCAAAGCCGCCAACTAACAGCGGCCTCCCAGAGCTTTTAAGTCCTGCGGAAGCTGCTACCGCGCTTGGTGTCTCAGAAGCTGACGTGATGGTTGCCCTAGGCGACGGATCGCTCAAGGGGAAGAAAATCGGCTCTGCGTTCAGAGTTACCCGGCAGGCGCTTGAAGAATTTTTAAAGAGCTAGCGCAGGTCTGTGGACTCACCCCCTGAGGTTACTGCCAAGAAGAAGCACCCGTGCCCTGCTTGTGGTGGAGAATCCATCTGGAACCCCTCCAAGCAGGCACTCGTGTGCCCATCCTGCGGTACAACGACAGCAGTCGAGGCAACGCCTGAAGAGATTATTGAGCATGACCTGGTCGCGGCGCTTGACTCAATATCGGATGACAACCGTGGTTGGCAGGCTGAAAAGAAGTCAGTAAAATGTCAGCACTGTCAGGCTATCTCTGTTTTTGATCCAGCTCGTGTAGCTCAGCGCTGCGATTTTTGCGGCGCTTCACAGCTCGTACCGTATGAGGAAAGCGCTCTGCCCTTCCGTCCTGAGAGCCTTCTACCCCTCAAGGTGAGCGAAGGCCAAAGCAGGGATGCTCTTCGCAGCTGGACCAAAAAAGTGTGGTTCGCGCCGACTAACCTTTCCAGGCTCACACGGACAGATAATGTCACTGGCATCTACCTCCCTTTTTGGACCTTCGATGCACAAGCTGAAGCTGACTGGCGAGCGGACGCAGGCTTCTATTACTACACCTCTGAAAGCTACCAAGACAGTCAAGGAACTACTCGCTCCAGGCAGGTACAACACACGCGGTGGGAGACTAAGCATGGGCACGTCAGTCATTTTTTTGATGATGCGATTGTCAGCGGATCGCGCGGCGTTCCCTCACACCTCCTTGATAAAGTAGGACCCTTTCCGACCAGCGAACTGATCCCGTATTCACCTTCCTACGTGACGGGCTGGATCGTTGAGCACTACCAGATTGATCTTCTTGAGGCTGCTCAAACAGCGCGCACGCGAATGGTTTCAGATATTCGAAGCATGTGCTCACGCGAAGTACCAGGCGATACACAGCGGAATCTTCAGGTCGACACCCAGTTTAGCGACCAGACATTCAAGCACATCTTAGCCCCGGTATGGCTCATGACCTATACGTATAGGGCGAAAGGTTATCAGGTGCTGGTGAACGGCTCGTCTGGAAAGATATCGGGCGATTATCCAAAGAGTTGGATAAAGATTACCCTGGCTGTGCTTGGCGCCATCATTATTTTGATTCTGGCACTCTCAGTAATGGACGTGTCAAATTCAACTTCGATACGAGGAAAATAGTAGTCAACTAGCAAGCGGCTGGAGTTCTACAGTATCCCTAGATCCCTCATAATCCCATCGATCTGCCTCGTGAATTCATCGCCCGTCTGGGGTCGTGCCTCGGGGTCTCTCTCAAGGCACCCCATCACAAGCTCATTCAACCGGGTGCCCACATCAGGGCGAAGAGACGCCAAATCTGGCGCCTTCAAACGTACTCGGGCACCGAGGCGCTCGAACATGTTCCCCGTCGCAAATGGAACATGACCTAGCAACATTTCGTAGGCAACAGCGCCGAGCGCGTAAAGATCTGATCGTGCATCGACCTTGTTGTATTTCAGATATTCAGGGCTCAGGTAATCGATCGTACCTAAGAGATGATTCGTTTTGGTCAGCTTCTCCGCTGGTAGGGATTCCGTGGTTAAAAACGAATTTTTAACTGCCTGCAGAAAAGGTACTTTTTCCTCTCGACTACCATTAACAATCTGCTCGCGCGTATGAGATACGATACCAAAATCGGCAATCTTGCACCGCAAGCTCTCAGTCATCAGAACATTCGAGGGTTTCAGATCTCTATGTACTAGCCCCTCGCCGTGGATTGCGCTGAGCCCCTGCGATATTTCCCACAAGAGGCGACATACTAATGGAAGTGACGGGCGCCCCATGGATTCAAGAAACGCTCCGAGCGATTGCCCGGGGATGTACTCCATCGAGAAAGCAAAGATGCCATCGTCAGCAATTAAATCGTAACATCTTACCACGTAGGGGCTATCAATCGTTTGCGCTACTTTCGCTTCTCGGTAAAAGCGCACAAAGGCCTCATCAGAATCACCGGTGTTCGAAAGAACTTTGATGGCTTTGATGTTGGCAGGAAAATCAATTTCGTGGCAAAGGTAGACAGTGCCCCCTGCTCCGCGTCCCAAGCACCGAAGCACTGAATAGCGGCGCGCAATCGTGGCACCAACAGCCAAATGAGCCTGCGGGGACGTAGATAAGCCCGTGGTAGCTTCACCCAGATGTGCAGTAGCATCTCCGACCGATTCCAAGGACCTCCACGCGTTTGGGGGCCCTTCAGCGGGCCCAAGGCGAACAACTCCTATAGAGAGGATCGGTCATGCCGTTGATTACTTGAGAATCTGTGCCTCATAGTCGCGACCACGTCTTTACCACTATTTCTAGAGGCTTAGGCCGATGAGTCATGGCTTTTCATGTGCCTTAAATTACTCTAATCTTACGCACCGACTCACAGCACTTTCTCAGTCTACTCGCCCCCAAAGCGGCCCTATCAATGCGAAACCACAAGCAGTCCCTATGAGAATTTTGGTTATCGAAGATGACGCCATCGCAAGAAGGGTTCTTGAGCTCTTCCTTAAACCCTACGGCACGATCGAAACAGCGAAGAACGGCGATGAAGGATTCGCTAAATTTACAGAAGCCCATCAGAGTGGAGATACCTATGACCTTCTATGTCTCGATATCAATATTCCGGGTAAAGCCGGACTTGAAGTATTGAGTGAAGTTCGAGAGTTTGAGTCTGTTCGGTCCGCGCCGCGGGCTGTATCCGCCATCATGCTTACTGGTTCTGCAGATGAAGGTCAGATCGCAAAGGCCAAGGAACTTGGCGCTATCGGCTACCTCCTCAAGCCCGTACTTGAGTCTGATCTGGTTGCGCTACTTGGCAAACTCGGGATCGAACCGGTATAGGTGCGTTATGGGCTGCTCATAAAACCCTTCAGCTCCACGCCAAAATCAAAAAGCGTGAATGGTTGCTCGGCAGCGCGCTGCGATGGACTAAGCGCATTATTTACCCAAAATCTTAAGGCTGCAGGGTCGTAAATCACATTGTGAAAGTTCGATGGCATCGCTATTTTCGGAATGATCTCAGTCATTATCTTCTCAGGAGTAATTGAGCCCCGACAGGTCGCTAGAGATTCAGTCATCCTGTCATCGTAGTGCCCTCCGTAAACAACATCAGCGATAGCCGGGAAATTCTTCTTCTCATCTTGCAGCGCCTCGCCAGGTTGATGAACTTCAAATCTCTCTCTATCCCGGATGTACAGCTCCGCTTTACCGGTTTTCCCGTCGCTCATAAGAAACACAAAGGAATTCGTTCCTACACTCTCACTGATGACCTTCCGCACTCCTTGCAAATCGGAAGCATACGAAAGCACATCCCGTAGCATAAAGGGCATTGGCTTGCCTCTCATGGTCTCGTTTTCGGGATCGCCGTACCCCATCTCGCCCAAGGTAATTCCTCGCGCATTCATACCTGAGACTGCGCCGAGGAACCCGACCCATCCAATATTTGCTGACGGTATCCCGTTCACTGGAACATTGATCGCGATCAGCGGAAACTCATGCAGGCGAGAGATCTTATGAAGGCCCCAATCAAGAACACGGACAGTATAGAGGCGCTGATCATTCGTGGCAGCACCGACTGCAGCGAAATTAC
>JAYVGZ010000306.1:0-11766 GCA_043771805.1 Pseudomonadota bacterium | reverse complement strand
GTTGCCCTCAACGTACCGCATGTACTGACGCGCCCTGTCTCGCTTGAGGATGTGCTTTTAACGGTCGCTGGGAAGATGCCTCTTAATGCGGAAGTATGGGAAGCAGATGAAGATGTCACTTTGCAATCATCTCGCAAACTCTCAATAATAATCGCTGACGATGCTCAGACTAATCGCATCATCCTAAGCAATATGCTCGAGGATGCGGGGCATGAAGTGACGTGCGTTGAGAACGGATTAGATCTTCTATCAGCATTGCAAAGTCAGATCACTGGCTCAAGCGTACACGCCCATTTCGACTTGGTAATGACCGATATTCAGATGCCGCTAATGGACGGCATCGCTGCTACCAGAGAAATTCGAAAGCTTGAGGAACAGACCGGTCGTCGCATCCATATTCCCATCATTGCGGTGACAGCACATGCAATGGCCGAGGAAGCTGAACAGATGAGATCGTGCGGCGTTGACGACGTTGTTACAAAGCCAATCGAGCCGCTCGCACTCGCCCGTGTGCTCGAGAGGCTTATGGGAGTTACCACCACTACTGCTTCTTTGAAGCAAGCGCGCGTCCTAGAAGTGGCGCCTACACCCGCAAAAACAGAGAGCGAAGAACTGCAAGCGACCGTGCTGCAAGCCTGGGCAGGGGTGCTTGATGCCAACGACCTTCCAGATTGCGAGCTTCGAGCGTCAGAGATGCCGCTTAACCAAATTTTGGACGTTGCTGATGTTTACGAACGATCCGGTGAATCTGCCAGACGAACCAGGCTGATTCTGAGCGCGTTTATGTCGTCCTATAGAGACCCGCTCGAGGAGCTACTACGCTCTAATGGCACGCAGGATTGTGTCGGTATGAAAAGTGGAGCACATGCCCTGAAGGGTTTGCTGCTTGATATTGGAGCAAAGGCTGCCGCGGACGTGGCAGCGACGATAGAAGCACAGTGTAAGGAGGGCCAGCACGAGCAGGGCGCGCAGCGCGTCGGAGAGCTGGAGGCCCAAATCATGACCCTTGCTCGCCTGGTCGGGCGAGTTGTAGAGGCTCTTCCTGCGCCGGCACCGAAGAAGGTGCAAGAGACCGCCGTTGTTGTTGCTGAAGAAGTAACGTTACCTCCATACGGTTCTGTATCGAGTGACCCAAAACAATTTGTCACGCGGGCCGATAAGGCTGTGAGGGAGACGGCAATCGCGCTATCAGAGCAAGACCTGCAAAAACTGATGCCGCTTAATATCCTGGCAGAAGCCGGTGGTCACCCGTCGGTCGAACTTGTGTACCAGCTCTTGGATGTGCACGGCGTGGTTGCCCGAGAGGGACACAATACAACGAGATCCTTACTCGTGTTTGGCGCGTTCTTAAAGGGGTACGAGGACCTTCTAGCGGAACTCGATCGATCGCAGGCTGCGCGAGACATCGGCAGATTAAAACAGGTTTCACAGGCTTTACGGGATGTGCTTGCTGACACAGGCTGCCCGCTCGGAGCGGATGTTGCTTATCAGATTGAACAGCTGTGCGAACTTGGAAAGATCGATGACGCGGCAGAGCTGTGCGAGGCTCTTAGGAGCCAGACGCGGGTTGTTGGAAAGATGCTTCAGCGAATTGTAGAAGAAGCAAAAATTTAAGGGTTATCTGATTTTTCGAGCGGGTCAGTTCCTCCGTCAATCAACTCTCAAGAATATACGAAAAAATCAACGGCGCTACGATTGACGCATCTGACTCGATCACAAATCGCGGCGTGTCCGGGCCAAGCTTCCCCCACGTAATCTTCTCGTTCGGTTCAGCTCCACTGTAAGAGCCGAAAGAGGTGATGCTATCGCTAATCTGACAGAAGTAGCTCCACCGCGGGCACTCCCGTTTCAAATCTTGATGAATGAGAGGAACCACGCAAATCGGGAAGTCACCTGCAATACCCCCACCGATCTGGAAGAAGCCGAGGGAGTTTTTCTTTGTAGTCTCAAGGTACCATTCAATAAGGAACCCCATCTGCTCAACACCACTTTTTACTACCTGGTAGCTTTTTAGATCGCCTGAAACCACGTGAGAGACGAAGATATTTGCTAATGTTGAGTCCTCCCAACCGGGAGAGAAGATCGGGATGTTCGCCTCTTTTGCGGCCAGGACCCATGAGTGTTTCGGGTCTATCTGAAAAGCACTTCTCACTGAATCAAGCTCAAGGAGCTGATACATAAATTCATACGGGAAGTACCGCTTGTTTTCGGTATCAGCTTTTTGCCAGAGGCTCAGTAGCTGTCCCTCGATCGCCCGAAACGCTTCGTCTTCGGGAATACAGGTGTCAGTCACCCGGTTCATTCCGCGATTGTAGAGGTCGACTTCATCTTGCGCGGTGAGCTGGCGGTAGTGGGGCACACGCTCGTAGTGGTTGTGGGCCACAGCGTTGAAAATATCTTCTTCCAAGTTTGCGCCGGTACAGCAAATAGCATGGACTTTCTTCTGGCGAATCATCTCAGCAAGTGAAATGCCCAGTTCCGCGGTGCTCATAGCTCCGGCGACTGTGATGAGCATTTTGTTCCCCTGATGCAACTGGTCGTTGTATGCCTCGGCTGCATCAACGCACACCGCAGCGTTAAAGTGACGGAAATTGTGGCGCATAAACTGTTTGATGCTCATAAGTTTCTCTCCTCGAAGGGTTTTAAGACTTGGGTGATTCCCACAGAAGGTAGGTGTAGCCGCTGAGGCTCTCTTTGTATCGGCGCATAAACGTGGCAGCTTCCTCGGCGCTCATCGACCCCTTCCGAACAGCAGATTCAATGGCATTATTGAGTCGTAGCAGGAGATCGTCGCCAGTGTATTGGACGTACTCTAAAACGTCTTCAATGGTGTCACCCTCGACGACACTTGTAATTCGGTGTTGACCGGTTTCGTCGACCTCCACGTGAACGACATTCGTATCGCCAAAGAGATTGTGAAGATTACCGAGACATTCTTGGTAGGCTCCGACTAAGAAGAACCCGATATAGTAAGGTTGATCGCTTCGGTAGGGGTGAAGCTCCAGGTAGCGCTGAATACCCTGCAGATCAATAAATTTGTCGATTTTGCCGTCACTATCACAAGTAAGGTCGGCGATGACGGCTCGGCGGCTTGGTTCAAGATCCAGCCGATGGATAGGCATTATCGGAAAGAGTTGATCGATTGCCCAGTGGTCGAGCATCGACTGAAACACCGAGAAATTGACGAAGTAGGTGTCTTTAAGCATGTCGCCGAGATTCTGGAGGTCTTCGGGGATGTGTTTCATCTTGGCGGTGAGCGCGTAAATTCGGGTGAAGAGGAACTTTAGTGATCGTTCCGCATACGCGCGCTCCTCAAGAGAGATGTTCCCCTCAATAAAGCTCTGCAGAAACTCATCGCGCATCGAGAGGGCATCACTGAACGTTTCGTGGCAATTTTTCAGAGTTAGATCGTGGTAGAGGCGCGAGATCTCGTTGAGCTTTAGGTCATCTGAGGGTGGTGCTTCAAGAGCAGAAGGCGGTTCAGGCACCTCTGCTACGTCCATAACTTCTGCCACTAGCACCGCGTGGTGTGCTACGAGCGCGCGACCTGATTCACTAATTATTTTAGGGTGTGGAACACCAGCTTCGTCACATGCTGCTTTGATTTCCCATACTATGTCCCGTGCGTACTGCTCGTTTGAATAGTTCATCGAGGAGTCAAAACTCGTGCAACTTCCGTCATAGTCAACGCCAAGTCCTCCGCCAACGTCGAGGAACTCCATACTTGGGCATAGCTTCGTTAATTCGATATACACTCGGCATGCTTCGCGCAGCACCTTCTTGATGGCATTGATCGATGTGATCTGGCTACCCATATGGTAGTGCAGAAGCTTGACGCAGTGCTCCATCCCGGATTCTTTAAGCTGTTTTGCGGCTTCTACTATTTCGTACATCGCTAAGCCGAATTTTGCGTTCTCCCCTGCGGAGTCGGCCCAGCGGCCAGAGCCTCGGTATGCCGGATTCATTCGAAGGCCGATCTCCGGGGTGACACCTGTTGATTCGCTCGCGCGCAAAATAGTATCCAGCTCGTAGAACTGCTCTACGGTGACGATCGGCCGAAGTCCCAGTTTTTTGGACATAAGGGCAAGTTCAATGAGCTGAAAATCTTTGTAGCCGTTACAGAGCAAGAGACCATGAGGGATATCGTTCATCGCAAGAACAGCGAGGAGCTCAGGCTTGCTACCCACTTCAAGTCCAATAGATCGCGTTTGAGCTATCTGGCGTACCGTTTCCACTACGCGTCGCTGTTGATTAACTTTAACTGGGTAGGTAAGTGTATAGGTGCCTGTGTATCCAGATTCAGCAATCGCTTTTTCAAAGGCACCGTAGATGCTAGCCGCACGGGACCGAATGATGCCGTCGAAACGGATTAGATGTGGTGGTTTGATCCCGCGCCGAACCAAGTCTTCGACAATTGTGTGAAGGTCGACACACGTGGCATTCTGAGAGGGCGAAACAGCAACATTCCCCTGTTCATTGATCTTAAAGAAGTCCACGCCCCATCCGTCTATTCGGTACAGGGCACTACTTTTTTCGATACTCCATGAGCTCATCCTAGGTCCCCTTCGGCGTGACTATGTCGGTATATTGGTTTGGTCTTCGACTCTCAAAGAAGCGCCACCCTTCTTTCACGAACTGTGAATGGCCCAGATCTACCTGTGCTACAACAAGTTCGGGTTGGTCGCCCCCTTTCGCAAGGATCTTTCCGAAAGCGTTGCAGATAAAGGATCCGCCCCAGAAAGTTGAAGACGATTCTTGGCCTACTCTATTCACGGGACATACTATGAGGTTGTTTGCGATGGCGTGCCCCACTTGCACGCTCTCCCACGCGTGTTGCCAATCGCCCTCTTCTTGAGGCGCCTCTTTTACCCGAGCGATCGCTGTTGGATAAAAAATAATCTCAGCGCCGGCTAGCGCGAGCGATCGAGCCGCTTCGGGAAACCACTGGTCGAAGCAGATGAGCACTCCGATCTTTGCAAAACCGACGTCAAATACCTTAAAGCCAGAATTCCCTGGTTCGAAGTAACTCATCTCGAAAAAGGCCGGATCGTGGGGGATATGGGTCTTGCGGTAGGTGCCAAGTACTTCACCCGCTTTGTTTATAATTATACTGGTGTTGTAACGGTGGCCTGCTTCAGCGGCCTCGTAGACGGAGCCTCCCACAATGGCGATTCCCAGACGCTTCGCCTCGGCGCTAAGAACAGCACCTACCTCGCCAGGAAGAGCTTCCGTGTAATCTTGAGTTGCGCGTTCGTCACGACAGAAATAGGGAGTACGGAACAGCTCTGGAAGGCAAACGATGTCGGCTCTCTGCTCGGCTGCCCGTTGGATGTAGGAGACTGCGGTGGACAGATTGTTTTCGCGATTCGATCCCATGGCGAACTGGGCGAGTGCGATGGTAACCAGTCGTGGTGTCCATGCAAGATCTGATTCTCTACAAAGGTCTGTCATCGCTTACCCTAACGGATTCAGTAACCCAGCACGATTTTACGTGAGTTTTCCATTGATGGGGCAACTACGCAAGAAACAGCTCGGGCGGGTACCTTTTTGGGTCACTTCGCACGGCAGCATCGATAGAGTGGGGTGGTGGAGGGCCAGTAAAACTGTTTACGCGCGTTGTTATAGAATCCTAAAACTCTATCCATAATGCCCATAGATACCTTGAACTCCGTTCCACTACGGGCCGAATATTTTGAGCCTATCTCAGTCTCTCCCTAGGCTCGGTGAAGCGTCGCTGGTGCGTAAAGAAGTAGCCTCTGAGAGCACACCACTCTCGAGATTCAACGGCAGAAAAAAGAGCCCCGGCAAAGAGAAAACACAACGGATAAAGAGGAAGTAAATATCGCGGAAACTTCACCTGAAATCGTGCCGTGGCGAGGAAGAAAACGAGGGCAAAGGTGAGGGGTATTGCTTCCGCGAGCGATACGCGTGCATATGCGCTCTTGTCCACGAGTAGCGCCCCGGCGTTCGCGAGTACCCTGAAAACTGCGAATCCAAATCCGAGTATTACTACCGAGAACACGGGCCACCCCATGGTATACCAGAGCATCTGCTTCAGATGATAAAAGTACGGCACCGTATGCTCGTACTGAATAGTGTAGGGAGGGCGCCACATTCCTTGAACCATGCTCGTTTGTTCGCGGGTATTTGCTGCGAAGGTGGTGAAGTCGAGTACTGCAAACGGTTCCGCAGTAACGAAGATAAAACCAGCGACGGCCAGCCCGCAGATAGCTTTTGCGATATGAGGAGATATCATGGCAAGCCCGAATGCTATGGTAAGTAGGTACGGTCCTGCCAGCGCGAGAAGGAGTGCCTCTCCCGAGACATTATATCCGAAGATCGGATAGGTTCCGCCCTTGAGGAAGATATACCAATGTCCGCCCATCAGAAGAGCAATGAAGCCGCTGGCGACAGTTCCGTATAACGCAGACCAGAATGCTCGGGCTGCTCCGAGATCCCGGCACATGAGAAGGATGACTGCAACCACAAGAGGTGTGGCGAGAAAAACTGAGCTGATCTTCGTTGCTGTCGCTATTCCGAGAAGAATACCGAAGCCGACGTGCCAATAGAGTGAGTTCGTTCGATAAACGAAGACGAGCGCGATCAGGGCTGCGAGGCTGATGGTGGTGAGAGTAACATCACTGGTGAAGAAGCGAGAGAGCTGGATATGAAAGACATTAAAACTTAGAAGCGCCGCCGCAATCAAACCGACGTGAGATTTTCGGTAGAGTAAAAGGCACAGCGCGTAGAGGAGTGGGATAGCAAGAACGCCTAAAGCTACGCAGAACACGCGCCCCACCAGGAACATTCCGTCGTAGCCAATGGGATCTGGCCAGGCGCTGAGGAGGCCCTCCGCTCCGCCAACTACGCTCCATACGAAACCGAAGACGCGTGCAAAAAACCACAGAGCGTAAAATGAGAAGCTTCCATAGGCAAACGACTTTGGATTCATGCCATTATTTGATAGCGATTCGGTCACCATGATCATGTGTCTTTCGTCAGGATGAAATGAACTTCCGTGCTTCACTCCCCATATGCGCAGGGTGGTGCCGAAGAGTGCGATCAGTAGAAGGGCGAGAAGGTCGACTACTGGGGAGTGCAGCCAGGAAACATTTTTGGAAGTTGCGGGCGAAGGCATGGTCTAAGGGTAGCCGGATGGAGCGGGGGTTGTACACCCTCAACTTCTCTCTGTGATGCCAGGTGCAACACTTGGAGGGCTACCTAAACAGCAGTAAAGCGACTAAATAGAGGGTAGTCATGATCTCAACACTCCGACTTCGCCAGAGCATTCCGTTACTCGTTTTATTCGTCGTGCTCGGGTACTCAGTCTTCTATGCGGTCGCGTTTGTACAGATCTACCGGCACCCTCACTCATATGAGGCTGCCTCGCAGTGGATTTTCGATAATGTCCCCCCTGGCAGCAAGATCCTAGGCCCTCACTGGGATGATAGGCTTCCTCTGACACTTCCAGATCTCGATGCTCATCGATTCGATTTTGAGAGTCCTACCTCCGAGTTGGGGTTGTATGAGCCTGACACCCCGCGCAACCTGACCATTCTTTTCGAGCGGATTGCTGCAGGTGATTACATCGTGTTCCCGACCCCACGGCTGCAAGGCTCTGTTCCGCGAATTCCCGAGGAGTACCCGCATACGACAGCGTTTTTTCAGCTTTTATGGGCAGAGAAACTTGGTTTTCATCTGGTGAAGGTGGTGAAGGAGCGGCCCAACCTTTGGGGCGTGTCCTTCAACGACGACTTGGCAGATGAGAGCATCTCAGTGTACGACCACCCCAAAGTAACTATCTTTAAGAACGTCGAGCGGCTTTCAGCTCAGGAGATGCACAGAAGGGTTTTGAGCCCAAGTGTGTATGCTCCACTGCCGACACTAAAAGACATTCTTCTTGCTGACTCGGCGGCGGCTATTTCCGAAGCTGTAGACCAGTCTTCAAAGGGATGGATGGATTTGATCAAATCAGTCCTCGCAGTTGAAGTTCTCGCGTGGAGTTCCTTGGTTCTGCTCATTCCGCTCTCTCGTGGGCTTCCTGCAAGACTAGCTGCCAGTCTTGCAGCTAGTAAGTTCCTTGGTCTCGTAGCGTTCACATTACTTGTATGCGTCTTTTCGCTGGTAACAAAGACACCTCTTTCGGGGAGCTTTGCGCGTGGGGCAGCAGTCGTTTTCGTGCTGGTGGCATTGGTAGTTGAAGTACGACGGCGGTTTAGTGGAGTGGCAATTCTTTTCCAGAGCAAAGGGCTTCGTCGCCATGTGCAAATAATTGAGGGCCTGTTTTTGGGCACCACTACTCTGTTTTTTTTCGCGTTCGTCTTCTTGTCCGAGAGTCAAGCAGGTATAGCGTTCGACCCTTCGCTGCTTGCCTTTTTCAACCGTAACGAGACCTTTCCCCCACAAGATCCAATGCTCATCGGGCAACATTTGCCGCTCTCTCTCTATATCCGATCCTGTCTGCCTCTTGTATTTGGCTTGCTCTCCAAGGCGGTAGGTATCGTACCGGGTGTGGAATACCCAGTAGCCGTGGCGATCACTGCTGGTGCCGTAGCGTCGGTGCTGTACTCAACTCTAGTCTTTGCCCTGCGAAAGCAAGCCGCCGCTTTTATTCTTGTTTTTGTCTTGGTAATAGGGTCGGCGTTAGTGTGGTCTCGTTTCGACAGGAGTCACTGGACTCGCGAACCATCTTTGAGTGGGAACCTCTCAGCTGAACGTTTGGCCGAATCGAAGGTCGCTTCATGGTTCGCCCAGTCTATCAAGGGAACGCCGACGGTCTTCGACGCGAGCAAGCTTTCTACTTCACCGGTTTCGAGCATCGCCCTTAGGGGGGGAGTGCCGGTGTTCCTCGCGAGGGATATCAGTACCTTCTACACTAACGGCAATGACGAGATCTTGCGAAGACGGAGTGCTGTTCAGGAGGTGTACGGCTCAACCGATGCCGAGGCCGCTTTCAAAATCTTACAGAGCTACGGGATAGATCTGGTCTTAGTTGGTCCAACTGAAAGGAGTCTGTTCTCCCGTGACGCACTGAGTAAATTTGAACACCACGAGGACTATTTTGCCGAATTGTTCAACGCAGGCGAATGGCGCGTGTTTGCCACGGCGTTTTCACCCTATTTTGTTGTGCCGGGGGCCGGTACATTCGGGGAAGGGCGCCGGTGATAGTGGGCATCTGAAGTTTTCGTTGTCACCGATGGGCGAGGTATCTCTGCCCGTCATCCGCGGATAGTAGTGTACCGACTGCGGCCGATATCATTGTACAGCGCCTCAATATCGTACTGCTCTAGAATCTCGGTGTAGGTCAGTTCATGGAGCTGTGGATAGTATTTTCGAACGAGTCTAAGCCTGATGCACATGAGGCGCTCTTGAAGCTCCGACTGTCCACGATCGTATGACTGCTGGAGCACAGGGGCGATTAGAGCTACCAGGAATATGCATAGAATGACGCAAGCAAGGGCAACCAGCATGAGTAACTTATCGGCCATTTTCGTGTAGTGCATGAGTACAATTAGCACGGGAATACATTCGCAAGATTCCGTAACAATACGAAACTACATGCGAATTTTCCGCGGCAGAATCCTTTTTGGCGCGGGTGCTCTATTAGTAGTCAACGCGCTGGACGTATCCCTCCCTCTCATCGTTCGGCGATTTGTAGATGATTTGGGTCGGGGAAGCACTGCTTGGCAGATCTCCCTATGTGCCGGAGTGTACATGTCGGCTGCAATCGTACAAGCGGCCTGTCGCTTCATGTGGCGCTGCCAACTTCCAAAAGCTGGAGTGGGAACCCACGCCAGTATTCGCTCAGAGATCGCTCGCGCAGCCTTCAGTAGCGAGACCGCTCCAGATATTGGGGCCACGGTCTCCGCAGCACACTCTGACGGTGACACCGTTGCTCGAATATTTGATATGGGGACGGTTATAGTAGTTGACGCTCTCTTTAACGTCATAGCGATTCCAATCGTTCTACTCTCGCTCAATCCGACACTCGCCATGCTAACGTTAGCGCCGCTGCCATTTATCTCCGTCTTGGTTTCGGTTCTGGACGCGCGAGTGAGAAAAGCACACGCGCGGGTGCAGGAGGGACTCTCGCGTCTTAGCTCTATGGCAGAGAGCACTATTTCAAATATCCGAATGGTGAGGATAAATACGGCAGAATCCCCATTTCTAAATTCGTTTTCGGATGAAAGTGAGAGGTACTTCAGGGAAGGACAGGGGCTGACCGTGGTCGAATCAATCTATGGCCCTGGCCTTGAGTTCTTCATTTCTCTCTCATTGGTGTCTTTAATGGTGTGGGGCGGTGAGGCAGTTCTGGCGGAGGGTGTCACCATAGGTACATTCCTTGCGTTTCAAAAATACATCGAACAGCTCCAGTGGCCGATGCGCGCTCTTGCGCTCGGACTTACGACGGTGCGGAAGAGTTCCACGAGCGCGGCGCGGATACGGAACTTTATCGCCTCGACGAAGAGTCTTGCGTCGAGAGATTCAATAGCGGTTCAGCGACTAGATGATGGGGAAGTACAGCGACCAATCGTTGAAGTACAAGCCCTACACGTTCAATTGCCGGGGACTCAGCAAGCACAACTAAAGGGTATTTCGTTTAAGGTAATGGCGAGTGAGCGCATAGCTATCGTCGGGCCAGTGGGCTCTGGAAAAAGTACGCTGCTATGGTCGCTGGTAGGAATGAATACTGCAGCTAAGGGTCAGGTATCCCTGCTCGGATCGGACGCGTCGAGTATGCCACCTTCGCAGCTGCATGAATTAGTTACCCTGGTACCCCAAGAAGTCTTTTTGTTCGGCCTTTCCATTCGAGAAAATCTTCTTTTCGGGCTCCCCCAAAAGTATAGTGGCAACGTTGAACAGGCGCTTCGTGACGCGCTTGAGTGTGCCGCGATCCGCGAGGAGGTTGAAGCACTGCCGCGTGGGCTCGAGACTATCCTTGGAGAGCGCGGGCTCTCTTTGTCTGGTGGGCAGCGGCAGCGATTGTCGCTCGCACGTGCTCTGCTGCGCGGCTCGGAAGTTCTTCTTCTCGACAATTCACTCTCTGCAGTTGATGCCGAGACGGAAACTTTGATTCTCAATCGACTTAAAGGACTACCTTGCGTCGTTATATGTGTGACCCACCGACTCTCGACAGTAACGGCTTTAGACCGAGTCCTCTTGTTTGAAGATGGTCTACTAGCCCAGGATACTACGACGGTTGAGATGCTAGAGCGACCACAGGGGTGGTTAAAACTGTTTTGCGAATCTCAGCGCGCGGAGCGGCTCTACCAGGATTTTGTGGAGCAGATACCGGATGAGTAGTGCTGAATCCATCACGCGCACCGCAGATGAAAGCGCGCTTCAGCCGTACGTCAGCAGCGAGCACGCTAGTGCCTCTCTCAGTCGGCCCACCTTTCGCCAGTTTGTATCCCTTCTGTGGGCCTATCCAATTCGATTGCTGCTGAGCGTTACGACACTTCTAATAGCGATGGCGGCAACCCTCGCCATCCCTAGACTCCTCGGCTTCATCGTCGATCTCGCCTTGGTCCCCGGCGACGGACAGATGCTGCGATACCTCGGCGCGGCATTTATTTGCATCGAGGGCCTGCGCATCGTGGCAGTAGTGCTTCAGGGCATTCTTTTTGGGCGGCTAGGACTACTAGTGATGCATGATCTTCGTGTGCGGCTCCTCGATCATGTCATGCGCCTTCGAGCAACAAGTCTCGATACCCACTCGACTGGTGAAATCCTCTCCCGAATTACTTACGACACCGCATCGCTCAG
>JAYVGZ010000305.1:0-2305 GCA_043771805.1 Pseudomonadota bacterium | reverse complement strand
TGACAGAAGTCGCCAGTTACGGCCGGCAGATAGGCTGGCTGTCGGAAATCGTGACGGCCCTGGCAAAGAACAAGCCGCTACCCGAAGAAACGCTGCGCCACCTCGAAAAAGCCGCTGCCGAAATCGCCGCGATAAAGAAAGAGGTGCAACGTACCGCTGTTGACGCGGCCAATGCGGCGCTGGATCGTCTTGAGCGTGATGATCCCTCGGCTTACCAGAAATTGATGCGTGAGCGCCGGGGTTGATGGTTTCTGAGCGGTCATTTGCAGTCCGTCATTGACAAAAATCGTAGCCTCTTTGAATGTCGGCTGTCGGCGTTTGTGACCTAAACCGAATATTCGCGTGAATGACTGGTGTCGCTGGTAAACCAAGGGGAATCAACGCATGCGTATTTCAAAGATCACCGTCGAGAACTACCGGTCCATAGAGCTCACGGAGATTGAGCCCAGTCGTTTCTCTGTCCTGGTCGGCCAGAATAATCACGGCAAGACAAACTTCTTTGAGGCTATCCAATGGTTCTACAACGCGAAATCGACCTCAGAAGACGAACGTTTCTGCAAGAAGGCGGACAAACAGATACGGGTGCAGATCGATTTCTCTGAGGTTCTGGAGAGCGATATCGAGAAGCTCGCAACAGATGCTGCCAAGACGAAAATTAAGAACATGCTTGATGGATCGACGGTGTTCTCCATTGTGAAAACGACCTCAGACCACAAGCGAAAATACGTCGTCAACGGAGAGGACAAAGGTAATCCGACGGGCCTCGACACGGCGATTAACGAGTTTCTGCCACGCCTTGAATACGTCACGACAAGCATTCGCCTTGACGATGTGGCGAAGTATAAGGACAAGAATCCGATAGGAGCAATGCTGTCTGGCGTTCTTACCGCCATCGTGGAAACTTCAGAGGACTATAAGAAGTTCAAGGCCCAATTCGCTACCCTCTTCGAAGGCGACACTTCCGAAGTTCGCGCAGAACTTGATAAGCTCGGCTCCGCCGTTGAGATCTACTTGCAGAAGCAATTTCCTGACGGTACGAAGATTAAGTTCAATGTAAATCCCCCTGCATTCACGGATCTCCTTAAAAGCTTTGACACGACGGTAGACGACGGCATCGAGACTCGAGCGGACGCGAAGGGTGACGGAATGCAGCGAGCAATCATGTTGTCGATCATTCAGGCGTTTGCCGACTACCGCAGAAAGCAGCTTGGCGGTGGCTCGTTTCTCTTCCTCATTGATGAGGCCGAGCTCCATTTGCATCCTTCGGCACAGCGAGCTCTGAAAAAAGCGCTGATCGATATATGTGGCACGGACCAGGTGCTGGTGAACACGCACTCATCGGTGTTGGTTGCAGACCATCATGAGCAGCAGAAGATTTTTCGCGTCGAGAAGGAGCGGCGTGTCACTTCAATTATTGAGGTGGATGCGCAGGGACGCGCCGACGTGATCTATGAGCTCTTAGGTGGGAGTCCTGCCGACCTCTTGTTGCCGCGAAATTTCTTAATCGTCGAAGGAAAGTCAGAGTTCGAGTTCATTGGTGCCGTCGTCCGTCGTTTCTACGCGGACAAATGCCGAGGAATAAAAGTTCTATTTGGAGGGGGAGACATAGATGAACAGGAAGCGACTCTATCGGCTGTGCACAAGGTTCTTGTCCCACTAACTGATGCAGAAAACCCAATCTATCGTGATCGAGTGGTTGTGCTGATAGACAAGCCAAACGCGAGGCAAACGCAAAAGTACGAGCTATTCAAAAAGGGTTACCCGTATCTTTACGAGACCAACCGAGTTTTTGAGATACCTCATCACTCTCTAGAAGAGTACTACCCCGCCCCATTCAGCAAGACGGCGGACGAAGTGAAAGAGTTCGGCAGAGAGAAGGTTCCGTATGCGCGCAAGGTAGGTGCCGAGATCACCAAAGAGCAGTTCGAGAAGATGATGCCCGTTCTTGCAGGTGCGCTGGAATGCTCCGTCGAACGTGCCTTTGGTAGCGAATAGCAGGAACGGCTGCTCTTGGACGTCGAGGCCGTGGATTCGAGCTGCGACGCAGGGCCGGGACATCACGTTCAATTTTTGGAATGCGGTTACTCATTTTGCGTACCGTCCGACGCCGCCTCCTATGGCACTTCTACTTCCACAAGTTAACGAGTATTCACCGCGTTCACCTTCGCAGTAAAATACGCACCCCTCTTCACCCACTGAAAAACACTCGTGTCCACCGAATCAGAAATCCGCAACCGCATCCTGCGCGGCCTCGCGCTTAACCGCACGCCGGGTTATCACTTTACCGGCAATTTTTTAAGTCTTT
>JAYVGZ010000304.1:0-3782 GCA_043771805.1 Pseudomonadota bacterium | reverse complement strand
GGTCTTGAAGCTGCAAGGATGAGGTGAGGATGTAACCTCGACCTGAGAGCTTGTCAGCAAGCGAGCAGGTGATGTACGTCTTGCCGACGCCTGTTGGTGCGGCTAGGATGAAGTACTTAAACTTGTCCCAGTTGTCATAGACAACGTTCAACACGTGTTGTTGCTGAGGTCGAACTTTTAAGTTGTGGTTTTCGAAGAAGACTAATGGGTGTTGTTGAAGCATGAAGGCTTTCAGCTGTGACTGCCCATTATATCACGGTCGTAATCGAAAACTAGTTTCCGAGATATTGGCCCCAATTCTTCGAGTACTCATCCGCAAAACTTTGAGCCGATCGGTAGATAAGCCGTTTACATATGCCATGAGAGCATGCTCGATCGAGTTTATACCAATTCCGTACAGCTGTGACCCGCCGCGGTTTGGGACTGGAAACAAATAAACACGGACCCATAATGTCGGACGGCACTCGGTCAATTGACGTAAAATGCGAAGTCAGCTGGACGCTTGGCCCGTTGTAGACCTCGATTACGTGTCGCTTACCCGTATAAGAAAACCTGCGATTGCCGTCTTTCTGGAAACGCTTAACACACTCTAGCAGGGCGCTTCGACGTTTAACTTGATAGAAATTAGCTTGCCGTCAACGTTGATAGCCTCTAGCTCAGCTTCAAAGCCCTCCATGTCTTTGTCCAAAAGCATGGTTTGAAGCTCAAGCGCGACTCGCTTGAGATTAACGTGGCCAGATCGGGTGGTAAGCTTCATAGAAGCCTATTTAGTAACAGAACCGCCCTCGGCACTTTGTGCACTTGACGCTGCCACCAGGCGCAGATCTAACATCATGCTTGCAATCTGGATCAGCGTCCCACAACTTTTCAAGGTCGCCAAACGGCTCAGCCAGTGAAGGGGCCTTTAAGACTTGATTTTTGCTAGGCAGCGCCTCTTCAGATAAAACTAGCCCCATGTGGCTTTCTTCCTTGATCTCGTCCGAGCGAGACGGTTGCCAAGCGTGTCAGCCAAAGCTTTACGAGCCTCAAAGCCGAGTCGCTTGGTTTCAAAGTCCTCGTAGGTGTGGGCGACGTAGATGTGGATTTTCTCTTTGCTGGTTGGATGCTGTAGGGCGCGATGATCACCGCTGCTCGTTAGTACCTTCCACGGCCCGACAGGCAGCCCGCGCGTTGAGTTGTCTTTTACGAAAAGCGGGTTCATCTGTTAACACCCCAGGGTTCTGTCTCTGTCTCTGGCTCAATGACCAACGGAACAGTGTTCCAATCGCCCCACTTATCCCCTTCCCAGCCGTTGGCATGGGAAAGCCGCTGTCTGAACTGAAGCTCAGTGATGATGGCACATGATCGTTACGTTGATACTGCCGAAGCTCAAAGCCGCTAGCCGGATGCCACATGTGATCAATCATTTGATCCTCACAAGCTTCAAGAACGTGATCCCAGGATCCGGTGCTGGCACGGTCGGGACATGAACGTCTTCGAAGCGCCAAGCACGGTCATGACTGAGCTCATTGACGGCGAACAGCTTCCAGTTATAGAGGTCATGAACAAGACGCACGCTTGCTCCTGACATGACGTGAACTTGCGTGATGTAGAGCTCGGTAACGAACCCCTCGTGCAGCGCTCGATTGTAGACTTGAGCGCCGCCAATGATCCAAGAGCCTGCTGGCGCAGCTGTCAGCTTGTTGATGTAATTCCAAGTTTGCCCATCGCCACTAAGCGTACGACCGGCCTGAAAGCTAGAGGACAATATGACGTTCTTGCGGTTCGGCAGCGGTCGAAACTTTGCTGGTAGCGAGTCCCAAGTCTTGCGGCCCATAACGACGGTGCCGCCGGTAGTCAGCTCCTTGAAGCGTTTCATGTCTTGCGGTGAACGCCAAGGGAGCCGGCCGTCTTCCCAGCCGATGGCATTGTCCTGATCAACGGCTACGATGAGCTTCATGCAACGAACACCTCAACGTGCTTGGTGATGCTGACGGGTGTAACCTTGATGATCTTGTAGACCTTCAGTGGGCCGTATCGCGGCGTATCAGCGTCGAGGATCCAAGCCTTCAGCTGCTCTTCGTTTCCAACCATGACATAGTTAAGGGTGGTGCTAGAGTTAGTGCCTCCGTAGTCATCCGACTCATTGAAAGAGGTTTCAACCAAGGCCACGTAATGTGGCTCGTTGGGAATGTCCTTGCAGAGATGAATGGTCTTAGATGGGGATCGAATCATGAACATCCTTCAGCTGTTAAGCTAGATTATATTCAAATTCGATCCGGTTGTAAACTACTCGCCACCCATGTACTTCAGCAGCCGCTTCCACTCAGGGTCGCCCGATGAAGCAACGCCAAGAGCGCCAATGAAGGTCCGGATGGACACGTACTTCATCTTACCTGAAGCTGACTGCTCTTTGAGGAAGTCAAAGACCTCGAGCTTAACATCATGTGATACCTGCATCGAATTTGGCGATGACAGCTTGTCCATGATACCTTCGATTCGATCAAAGACCTGCTCAGGCGTCAGTGTCATGTCGATGAACATGCTTCGGTTCAGAACCGCGGGATCAAGCTCCTTCTTTGGCATGTTCGAGATGAAGATGATACGACCACCAAAGTCAAACTCTCCTGGCAGCTTGACTTTTGCTGAAGGATCAGCTTGCAGCTCATCAAACACCCGCTGTTCATACTCAGCCTTCTCTTCGTCTGTCATGTGGGTGACAGCCTGAGTAGCCGTTGACGCCCAAGAGACTGTTCGAACTGGGCTCGAGTCGAGAGCTGCCTTCAAGATGTTAACCGAGTCATCATTTGCCCACACCGAGTCGGTGTCGTCAAAGAGGATCAGCTTTTCTTTATTCAAAAAGATAGTCGAGTATAGCGCTAACGGCGCTGCCTTACCCTTGACCATTACCCACTGCGGACCCTTCTTAAGGCCTGCGGCGTTAACTGTGTCTGTAATAGTTTTAGTCTTGCCGGTACCAGGGCCACCAATGACAACGAGCGAAGGGCGGGCACCCTTAACAACCATCTTAACGAGCCTCTCAAGGTCATCAAATAGCTCTTCGGCTGTGATCGGGTCAACAGCTTGCTCGAGAGCCTTTTGGTCGGCTTTTGAAAGCACGACATCAGGGTCAAACTTAAAATTGTGACCGTGGCCTGGAGGGTGAACCTTAATGATGGCGCCTCCGGATCCTTGCTCAACACGAGCAAGGTCATAGGTCTTTGACGATCGGTCACCAATGCCGATCTCATAGATGCCGCCAGGGACCATCACGTCGTACTCAGACGCAATGGACTTTAGGTCGTTATAGTCAAATTCGAGGTTGGAACGGCCGTTCTTAGCTCCCCACTCTTTGGCAAAGGTAATGAACTGCTCAACTGTTGTTCGCTGTGCCTCAGCAAGGAATTCGCGATCGATGCGCTCTTCTTCGGTCATCTCCTTGACGTTTTCGTCCTCCTTGGCCTCCATCTCGCCCATCTTCGGGTGCTTGAGGATGTTAACTACCTGCGAGAGAATACGGAAGATTGAAACGTTGACTGGCAGCTCAATCTGATAATCGGCAGCGTGGCCTGCAACTGCAGCAGCGCCTTCGTCCCAGATGTCAATGAATGCTATGCGCTGACCATGCTGTAGATAGTCAAGCCGGAAGGCGCGCTTACCGTAGAAGTACAGGTAACCTAGGTGGCCCTTGTCATCATTCAGCACGCAGTTCTCGCCGCCGAAGCGGTAGAGCTTACCTAGCTTTGACTTAAGAATCCGTTCGAGCCGTTTGATGCTGTCATGTGAGAGCGCGCCGTGAATTT
>JAYVGZ010000303.1:0-6451 GCA_043771805.1 Pseudomonadota bacterium | reverse complement strand
CGATATAGAGCGCCTGAAGGAACAAGAGGAGGCAATGGCTCACGCTCTTGCATCGAGCACCTCCCTCGCAAAAAACTCCCTCGACTCTATCGATCTATTCGCTTCGGCGCATGCACGCATTCGTCGCAAATATCCAACCCTTGGGGTGGGCGCTCTTCTTGCTGACATCGGCAGAGATCTTACAGCTCGTGGAAAGTTATTTGCCCTTTATTCGGAATCACTTCGTCAAGCTGATGGAAATACAGTCGCCGCCGCCATTCGAAATTACGGCATAGGCGAAGTAGTCTTCGTGGCCCCGGAGGGCCCGCATGCCGGTGCTGGAGGATTGGCTCAGGTCATCTCTGGCTTACTGCCGGAGCTCAGCAGAGCCGGTATTCCCACCACACTCATAGCGCCTCTCTTTGCGTCGCATGACGGCAGTAGGCATCAGTCCGACACTGACACTGTCCGGCGCGGAATCAACATCGGTTCATCCATCGTAAAGCCGCTACTACTGGGTGAAGTGGTTGTTCACCTCGGACCGACCTATAACTCGGGAACACACTGGATGCGGCGGTATCCTGCCTCGATACCATTGAAGGTTTACCACGCCGAGCACGCTGGTGTTCGACTTATTCTTCTGCATAATCCGGCTGTGTTTGACACTCTTTATCGGCCCGTACTGGCAGACGAGCAGCTCAGGCGCGCAATTGTGTTCTCACGAGGTGCGCTGGAAGCCATAGCTGCTCCACACTTCGGCATTCGCCCCTCTTTTGTTATATCCAACGACTGGATGACGGGGTTTATACCTGGCCTCAGTAAACTCGATAAAAGGTATACTCAGGTTCCCTGGATTGCGAATTCCCATTTTATACACATGCTTCACAATGGAGGCGGAGACTATCACGGAAAACTTCCAGTCCACAGCTTCGGTGAAGATCAGTGGCCATCTCTTAATCTTTCGGCTGAACACTTCTTCGGTTTCCAGGACCCGAACAACTCCCATCTTCTTAACCCAACAGCAGCCGCAATCCGCCATGCAAATGGCGGCTTCCTCACCGTAAGCAAACCTTACGCTCATCAACTGATTTATGACAACGCCTCGGACGGTTTGGACGCAATCCTCTGGAGTAGAAGAGACGCGGCTTTCGGTATCAGCAACGGAATAAATCGATCCAAAATTGCCGCCCGCATCTCCCAGCTGCCGGTATCTTCAATTGTGTTTTCTGGCGATGACAGCAGAACTTTTCTCCTGCGAAAGAGCGCTATGAAAGCTGTATTACAGCAGCAGCTCGGACTCGCACATCAGAGGGATTCACGCCTGATAAGCTTCGTCGGCCGGCTCGCGGAACAGAAGGGTCTTCGGCTTCTGACCGGATGGGCAAACGATGAAGGGGTATCTGTGCTCGAGAGTATCCTTCTTCGTGAACCTCGGACCCAGATTATACTAGCCGGCCCCACTACTTCCAATGATTCTTCCGTGGAAGAGCTCGAGCAACTGATGACGTGGCTCCAACAGAAATACGGCCAACGAATCGCATTTATACGCGACTTTATTTCACACTCGATGGCTCTCGAAATTATTTTTGGAAGTGATCTTTTCTTAATGCCCTCTCGATTTGAGCCCGGAGGCATTACCCAACTCGAGGCGCTCGCAGCGGGAACTCTCGTTGTGGGGAGAAATGTCGGTGGAATCAGTGCTACGATTGAAAACGTAAACGCCGAAAAGGGAACAGGCACGGGTTTTCTGTGCAATGACTACAGCTGTAGAGGATTCCGAGATACGCTTCTGTGGGCGCTTTCTACTCTTAAGGACGAAGAACTTAGAGTGAAGTTAATTGGTAATGCACGAGCAGCAGATCACGACTGGGCAGAGCGAGTGCCTAAGTACAGAGCACTGTTTCAACACATCTGCGTCGATAGTGCGGTGTTGCGGGAGGCACCATGGCATGAAGAGCACGACGAGCTTTTAAGACAGGTCGTATCGTAGGATATCCAGATCTACCAATCTTTTAAATTGGACTTATCGCCCCGTCGTTTATCAAGAAGTTTCATTATTTCATCGACGGCGAGAAGCGTCGGTTGTCGCTTTCGTCTTCTCTCGATTCCCAACTTCTTCGTATGCTCGGCCGCATCCCCCAAGGCAGACGCTGTAGCTAGTATAATGTCATCCACTACGTGCTCCCAGTCGGCAAGAGGTCTCAGATCCGTCGAGGAATTTTTCGCCAGCGATTCAGACCAAGGCGTTCCCGCCTCGGCTAGATATCGTGATAGCTCTAGCGCCTTATCAAATGAATCCTCCTGCACCAAACGAGTGATGTCAGCACTGACTGCATCAAGTTGCTCAAGCAGTTCAATCACCTTCATCCAACCGTTGTCGTGAAGCACATAAAAGTACTCTCCGGCATGCTCTTCAAGGAGATCTACTTTGTGACACAGCGCGGCTATTTTCTTCTGAAGTCGATCTATCTCCTCAATTGCAGCGCGCTCAGTTGAGTCAAATCCACGGGCAGCGGCGCCTTCAGTCGGCACTACTCTTTGCGCTCCCTTCATTACAATAATGTTCCATGTCGCTAGGCCTGCGCACAAAGCTGCGATGCTATACGATATCAAGTGCCATTCCATAGTTGTAAAACCGTGCCACGCGAATGATCGCAACTAAAACTATTCAACACACAGGTCGGCATTTGATTGCTCGGGCTTAACGGACGGAGGGTACACGGGAACCCGAGCTCAATAATTTCAATTAAAACAGCTAATTATCGACGCCTGCCCATGTGCCTCGCAAAAATCGTCGCAATACGAAAGATTTATGCCTCTAACAGCAATCCAAGATAGATCTTTTAACCCCTGAAGAACGCCCCGTGTTTAACAGTCGATCTTCCATGATACACTCGAGGAACCTTATGGAATCAATAGCAAGCGACCCTCGAAGACCGGCCAGCGAAATTACCCTTACAGTACGTGGTTTAAATTGTACGAACTGCGCACTTTCCCTAGAAAAACATCTGAGAAAGGTCGGGGCTGACACACCGTCAGTCGACTTCGCAAGCGGAAGAACTCAATTTCGACTTGCCGATCCTGAGCGACTCAAGGAAGTTGTCTCGAGTATTCAGCGGCTCGGATATGCCGTTGCTGGCGAGGTGCAAGGGAGACGCACCCTGTCTTTAGAAACGAAGGCTGCAGTATCAGCTCTTCTGACCCTGCCATTAATGGTCGGCATGTTCGTGCCCGGCCTGGGCCTCCATTCGCCCCTCGTTCAGCTCCTGCTATCAACACCGGTATTTCTGATAGGAGTCACTCACTTCGGCCGTAGCGCACTTCGTTCACTTACTGCCGGAGTCCCTAATATGGACGTATTGATCGTCTCAGGGGTTTTGGCCGGGTACGGCTGCAGCGTCCTGAGTATGGTCCTGAACCTTGGGCACGAGTATATCTTTTTTGAAGCCGTGTCCTCTATTGTCACATTTGTACTAATCGGCCACCTAATGGAGGCTCGAGCAATTCAGAAGACAACCTCGTCTATAAATGAGATCACCAGACTTCAGGTCTCTGAGGCACGGCGTGTTTCTGGACCAACGTCGCTCCCAATCGTGACGACTGTTCCGGTCTCAGAGCTCGTTGTCGGAGACCGCTTGCAAGTAAACACCGGTGATAAAATACCGACTGACGGTGTTATTGAATCGGGATCCTGCTCAATTGATGAATCGCTCGTGAGCGGAGAATCCCTGCCGGTCGACCGCGCGCAAGGGGACCCCGTCATAGGTGGCACAGTTTTGTTGAGCGGCTCGATCATTTCCCGCGCTACAGCACTTGGTGAGGATACTATTATCTCGGCTATCGTTCGTATGGTACGAGACGCCCAGCAGAATAAACCAGCACTTCAACGCACGGGAGACAGAATTAGCGCGGTATTTGTTCCTTTCGTTATGATCATCTCCCTTCTTTTCTTCCTCGTCTCAATGACACTTTTTGGCCTCTCGTTCCCTGAGGCCATGGTGAGAGCCCTTGCAATTGTGGTGATCGCTTGCCCCTGCGCGATGGGATTAGCCACACCTACCGCGATAATGGTTGCTGTGGGGCGGGCCGCACGACTCGGCGTACTCGTAAAGGGTGGCGATACCCTGGAGCGCCTAGCCAGTGTGACTCAAGTTGCTTTCGACAAGACAGGAACTCTTACCAAGGGAAAGATAAAGTTGGGTCCGGTTTTAACCGCTCAGGGCACGTCGGAGTCCGAGGCCAATTCACTTCTTCTCTCGTTGGAACGCAACTCCTCGCACCCAATCGCACAAGCCGTAGTATCAGAACTACAAGGTCGTGGCGTACTACCAGCTGAATTGACAGAGGTGGTAGAGGTGCGCGGGGTGGGGATTCGAGGTAAACTAGGTGACGGCTCTGAGATCGAGTGCGGCGGGAGATTTCTTGCTGAGAGATATCATTCCTCGATCAATGAGGATCTTATTCTGTTCAAGAATCAACAACCGGTAGCGTGGGCCTCACTTCAGGACGAACTTCGCGTTGAAGCATCCCAATCGATCGCCGCCTTGAGCAAGATGGGGCTAGAAATGGTACTCATAAGCGGCGATAAGAAGGCGCGGTGCGATGCGGTATCTGCCGAAGTTGGCATAGGGAGCGTATATGCTGAGCAGCTGCCCGAGCAAAAACTACAGACTCTAACGACACTCCAACAATCGCAGCAAACAGCGTACGTTGGAGATGGAATTAACGACGCTCCGACCTTGGCGGCCGCAAGCGTAGGTATCTCACTCAGTTCAGCCTCGAGCGTGGCGATGCAATCATCCCAGGTGGTGTTAATGGGTGGAAACCTTGCTCTTCTTCCGCCACTTATGGATCTTGCTCGGTTGACGGTACGAACGATCAAACAGAACCTAGCGTGGGCCCTGTTTTACAACGTCGCCGCTATCCCGTTCGCCGCCGCTGGCTTGATTTCACCCGCTGGGGCCGCCATTGTGATGAGCCTTTCCGATATCTTGATTGTTGGCAACTCCTTACGGCTTCGGAACCGACCCCTGACTGAACTCAAGAAATTCAACAATTAGGCCGACTCACCCCTTGAACTCTTATGGTGACCGTCACTTCTATTCGACCAAATGTTGATCTACTCCACCTTGATGGAAAGGATATCTACTTGGTCGGCACAGCGCACGTGAGCTCTCAAAGTGCCGAGCTGGTAAAATCCGTTATCGAGGAAGTAAACCCTGACTGCATCGCTGTAGAGTTGTGCGAAGCGCGCTTTAAGTCATTACGGGATCCAGACCGTTGGAAAAAGACGAATCTTGCAACTGTGATTCGCCAAGGAAAATCCCACGTCCTTCTCGCGCAGCTTCTTCTTGCTGCTTATCAGAAAAAGCTCGGCACTCAGTTAAAGATCAAGCCAGGCGCGGAGATGATGGAAGCAGTTTATTTAGCAGAAGCGCGATCGTTGCCGTGTGTTCTCGCGGACAGAGATATCAATATTACTCTGAGGCGTACCTGGGCATCCCTTGGATTTGTTTCCATCTTCAAACTTATTTTCTCAACAATGAAGTCCCTGCTCGATAAGGACCCTCAGGTGACGGAAGATGAGATCGAGCGTCTGAAGAACGCCGATGCATTAGAGGAGGTAATGAAAGAGTTCTCTGCTGCACTGCCCGAAGTGCGGCATGCTCTGATCGATGAGCGCGATCAGTTCCTAGCTTGCAAACTGAGAGAGGCAACGGGACAACGAATCGTTGCCGTGGTCGGCGCGGCGCATGTCCCCGGGATCAAGAGCTGGATTACAGAGCCTATTGACCTTGCTGCAATCAGTCAGCGGCCCCGAAAGAAGTTATTAACTCAAGTCGTCGGGTGGTCTATCCCTGTCCTCATGATTGCTGGGATGGTCTACTCCTTCTTTGCCTCGAGCTCAGAGACCTTTACCGAGATCTTTAAGACCTGGTTCTGGTTCACCGCTCTCTTCGCTGCTCTAGGGGCATCCGTAGTCCGGGCACACCCATTGACCACCCTCTCTGCCTTTATTTCGGCACCGTTTGCCACACTCAATCCCTTCATCGCAGCAGGCTGGGTGGCAGGGCTCGTCGAAGCAATTGTGCGAAAACCCCAAGTGGGTGACCTTGAAACGATTGTTGACGACATGGGTACGATTCGCGGCATGCTCAACAACCGGGTGTCCCGGACTCTCATGATAGTGGCCTCGACAAACCTTTTCGTAATGCTAGGAATGGCAGTAGCGGGGCTGCGGGTGTACCACATTGCGACGGATGCGCACGCAAAAATCGTTGCAGATCAGCCTCTCCCGTCGCCAGAAAGCAAATAGCTATTTTGCCGTATTAGCGTATCCGTTCACGGGTATATTTTTGTTCACAAATCAAATGTGTTACGAGAACAACTTTTGCAGTCAGGCGAACCTTTGGTCGACAACGAGCTGATCGCTCGTTGACTGCTTTTGTGAACGGCTAGTTGTTTTCACCCC
>JAYVGZ010000302.1:0-5728 GCA_043771805.1 Pseudomonadota bacterium | reverse complement strand
GGCGGTGAGATCGATTCCCTGCTGAGAGCCTGAAGTCACCAAGAGATTTTCGTTTCGAGTAGTTCGCCCCGCGCTAGTCGCAAGACTCGCGAGTCGTGGAAGAAGCTGCGCGTTACCCTCGGTAACGCCGTACTGTAGGGCAACGAGAGGAGCGTCTCGTAGTACGACTTCGATCGATTGTTGTATTTCCTTAACGGGCAGAAGGGCTGGGTCAGGAACCCCGCCTGCAAACGAGAAGAGCCCTGGCTTCGTCGTAAATTTTAAGATTTCACGAACAACTGAAGGGCGCAGAGCTTTCTGTGATTTGCTGAAGCGACGTTTCCACGATGTTTCGAAACTCATAGTGCCCTTTTAGAACCTTAGGAAGCACTTGTGAGTCTATATGGAAGCCTCTGTGTTGTGACAGTTCTTAAATGGGATGGACTACATAACCCCTTGCCAGTTTCACTGACACGCACTTTTACAAATCACCATCGTAAGGCGCTCGATCAAGAGATCGTATTGAGTGAGAATGGTGTTAAGGGAAAGTATTCCGGGAAGGGTATTTTTGCGAGCGGCCTGTGGGACTTTCGGTGGTGGAGTAAGGTTGGTGAAAAGCCGGTATTGTTTGAGGAGCAGAGTTGGTCCTCCTCATTGATACGGATCCGAGGAGGATACGGATCCGAGGAGGATACGGATCGCATGAGATCGAGGTTCCTAGTTTTGTGCCGCTTCCTTCCGATCGACGTGAAAGACCCCGGCGAGAGATTGCCCCATACCCGCGAGTCGCGTTCTGACCTCAGGGCATCCTAACCATCTGAGGTGTGCCGTCACGCGTCCGCTACGCAGCAGGCTGCCCTAACCCACAGAAATAACTGAAGGTTTATACTTTCATGAGCGAACCAAAACGGAAGATCCTGATTGTCGATGACGAGCCAGCGATCCGTGATTCTCTTCGCTTACTGCTCAAATCAAACTTCGACGTAACCGTGGCAGCGGATGGAGAGGAGGCGCTAGCAGTTGTCGATGAGGTTCGACCTGACCTCGTACTCCTGGATGTGATGATGCCGCGGCTGGACGGCATAGAGGTATTAAAACGCCTGCAAGAAAAACCGTACCGAATGCCTGTGATTATGCTCACGGCATCGAATACCGTCCGCACTGCAGTGCAGGCGATGAAAAGCGGCGCAGTTGATTTTCTCAATAAACCTTTCGACGTTGAAGAGCTTACGACGCTCATTATTTCTATCCTCGAGCGGGTAGAGAAACCGGCAGAGGGTGGCGAAAGTAGGGGCGCACAGCGGCATAGTGGTCAGCTCATTGAGGGAGATTTTGGTCCACTCGTAGGTCGCTCTCCGTCGATGTCTGAGATCTTCGCACGGGTCGAACAGGTGGCAGTGCGGGATACAACGGTGCTTATTACTGGAGAATCGGGCACCGGAAAAGAGCTTATAGCGCGACAGATTCATGACCGTAGCCCGCGGAAAAACGGACCGTTTGTGGCTATCAATTGTGCGGCAATTCCAGAGACTCTGATAGAGTCGGAATTATTCGGACATGAAAAGGGGGCCTTCACCCATGCAGTAGAGCGACGTATCGGTCACTTCGAGCTTGCAAACGGTGGGACTCTCTTCTTAGACGAGATTGGGGAGCTCAGTCTGGCCGTACAGGTGAAAATGCTACGGTTTCTCCAGGAACAAGAGTTCTTTCGCGTTGGTCGCTCGAAGCCAATTCAAGTTGATGTACGAATTGTGACCGCAACGAATAAAAACTTAGAAGAACTCGTAAAGCTAAAGACCTTCCGGCAGGATCTCTTCTACCGCATTAACGTCATCAATTTGTGTCTCCCGCCGCTTCGAGAACGGTATGAGGATATTCCAGTGCTTATAGAGCACTTTATGAAAAAACTAGGGCCCGTCTACGGCGGACGAAATCTTCAGATGAGCGCTGACGCCTTAGAAACGCTCGTCTCATATGAGTGGCCGGGTAATGTGAGGGAGCTCGAAAATGTAATGGAGAGCCTGCTCGCATTGTGCCCGAATGACCTCGTGTCCCTGAGTGATCTTCCGCGCAAGGTTCGCGAACGAACGAGTAGCTTCGAGGGTAACATCACCCCTGTCTTCGCTTCTGGGCTCGGTTTTGAGGAGGCTGAGCGCATGTTTGAAACCGACATGATTGTAAAGGCCCTTAAACGAGCGAACTTTGTTCAGACGAGAGCGGCTGATCTTCTGGGGATTAGTCGTCGAATATTGAAGTATAAGATGGATAAACTACGGATCAACGACCGCGGAGAGTTCGTAGAGGGTATCGCCTCTGAAATTGGGGACCTCGGAACAGAAGAGGAGCGAGTTGAGGAGTAGCCGATCGAGGGAGTTTTCCCTCTCAGAGATCTACTTATTTCTTAAAGAGGTCATCGAGGGCTGAGAGGCTTTTTGCTCGTTCGTCCCTTAGCGTAGCGGTTGAGCTGAGGCTTAGGTGTTTGTTGATAGTGGGTTGATACTCTGCCGTGAAGAGCTGCTTTCATAGGGTGGCCCCCCCCTGTTTTAGAAATACAAAACAAAGGGAAATAAGCGCTAAATCTTGCTCGATAGCTGCCTGGCCGAAACCCAGTGTTTTTCGCCAGGCTAAAAAGGGTTGACACACTTTTTAGATTATGGTAGTTTTACCATATAACAGGGAAGCCACTAAAGATATGAAACCGTTGCGCTGGATAGGCGGGAGTAGGCAAGACGTCACAGACTTCCCAAAAGATGTACGTAGAGAGATTGGCTTTGCTCTGGATGCTGCTCAGAACGGTGAAAAGCATCCGTCCGCAAAACCTTTGCAGGGTTTTGGTGGGGCTGGAGTGCTTGAGGTCGTTGAAGATCATTTCGGAGATACCTACCGAGCTGTGTATACGGTGAAGTTTGCTGAAGCTGTTTACGTACCCCACACTTTTAAGAAAAAATCTAAGAGTGGAATTAAGACACCGAAGCAAGAGATTGATCTGATTAAATCACGGTTGATAAGAGCAAAAGAGGACTACGATTTATGGGAAAAAACAAAAAAGTAACTAAAAAAAGAGCCGAAAAAATCCCCGTGCACGTGGGGACTGGAAACGTTTTTGCTGACATGGGCCTTGAAGACGCCGAAGAACTTCAGGTTAAGTCCGGTCTTAGTCGTCAGATCTTTAATCGCATTAAAGAACTGAAACTCACACAAGTTAGAGCAAGCTCTCTACTTGGTGTCAGTCAACCAGACATCTCTAAAATCATAAACTGTCGCTACACTGGATTCTCAATAGAGCGGCTTATATCTCTTCTGAACAAGCTCTCAGTAGATGTTGATATTACTCTCAGGCCTCACAAGAAAAATGTTAAGGGCCCAGGTATGTTTCGATTACTTGAAAACTCCGAAGATGCAAGAGCTTCTTAAGCATTATCACCCCTAACCATGCTCGCCCCCTGAGGGGCGGCAACTACAATCCTCCTTCCGGCGTTTTCTCGCGCACATTGTAGAGCCCGCTCGGGAGATGTTTTTCAAACTGCCAGTTTTTGGATTTCTTCTATGAGACCAAACCTAAACTCGCCGAAGCCCGCCCAGTTCTTTCATCATACCACCTGAGATGAAAATTTATCTCAGGTGTTCCATTCTAAATTACAATCCGTAATGCGCGAGCCTATCTGTTTTTTCCACTGCACCTGGCTGCGGTTGGGGCTGTATCTTTATTACTTGCTCTTCTAACGTAGTAATTCTTTTCAGAAGTTCTTCCCTTGACTTACCCGGTTCAACACCTGCTTCAAAAGCGCGGGGCGCCCCCATCACAGCTCCCTTAACTAACGAAATAACCTGATGCTGTTGCAGCGTGGAGTTGAATACGACTAGCTCCCCAGTGAGTAGTCCGTTTTCGCAGGCAACGGTGTCAGGCTTTAGGACATCAACAACATCTAACCCTCGAAACTTCACAATCGGCGTCCCATTTACCACCGGTACGGTCCGAGGATCGCCACCCGTCTCCGGATTAACGACCCTCACCACCCCGGACCAGCTCCCCGCTTCCTCCTTCAATAATTTAAAGGTATCAGCGATCGCCCACGTTTGCTTAGAGCTCCCGACAGTCACGCTTAATTCGTCTACCCATTTTCCAAGCACGAACGGAATTCGTTCAAAGCTAGTATCCCGTACCGCGCTCAGCAAAATGGAACTTGCGGGATCCTCCCGATTTAAAGAGGTGGCCACGAAATGTTTCGGATCGCGATACGCTCGTCCGTCCAACTCCTGGAAAGTTTTTTCGCCTAATACGAATTGGGTGCCTGAACCGACGGTAGCAACGCCAAGAGTAACACCTTCACCACGGGCGACACCCTCCCAACTGGAAAACGTGGATCCTGAACCATCTATCGTCACCACTTTGCGTACCTTTCCTGAGGGGGTATCGGCGGTATAGGTAAATGCGCCCTTGTCAGCACCAAAGACGTTGCCGCAATTGACCCCCTTTTCTTCAAGGAAAGTAACCGTACCATTCTTAATGACAGCAACTCTGGAGGATTTGTCGAAACTTGAAGCGCCACCGGCCTGAACCTGACGACACTGTACCCACCCAAACGGCTCACCATTTACCATTTCAATACTGAATTTTTCCACGGTCACTTCAAACGGGAAAGAGTGACGCGAACTATACCCCAAGGCAGAATTTTCCGACTCGTAGCAATCAACAGCAGAATCTATGGCACTGATGAGGGATAAAGCCGCCCTCTTTGCTACCTGCTTCGCGTACTGGTCGGAATTTATCTCAACGTCCGCGTACCGTAGGTTTCCAGCGAGGGCGCTCCCCACTTGAAGTACATCAGCAAGCTCGGCAACTGCCTCTCTGATGGCGGAAAGTTGGCCCTCCGTCGGAACGTGCCGAAAGGTGAACCCGTCATGGGTTAAGCCAAAAGAGTTATCTCGACTTAATTTTACCTCGGTCCCCTCGACGTTCGCAAAGCAGGAAATTTTAAAGGCATAATTTTTTGGGCCATCAGGTGCACTAGTGTCCTTGAAAATCAATTTAGCGACTCCATGGCCTAAGGAAGAGATTTCAAGGTCTCCCCCCTGCGAGGTTGCGATGCTTATACTTCCAGTTTGTTCATCACACGAAATCGATGACCCTCCAGATCTGGAAGGTGGAAACGCGGTCTGCCCGCTACTGATTAGTTTCGACTCCTTAAAAGTTTGCAGCAGGCTGAAAACAGAGTCGCGAAGAGGCGATAAGCTCTCCATCACTTGTTCCCGGGTAGCGCTGGCAGAACCAGTCCCGGATAACGTTGCTATGTTGGTACTCATAACGTGGGCTCCAATGTAAGCACTTCGGTAATAATGCTCACATCTGACCCAGATGTAACCTGATGCCTCAAATAAGCGTTATGCCTCAAATAAAAGGTAATTGAGGGTGCAAAGTTTGAAACTGAAAGAGGTCCGGCTGCCTCCCATTGAAGGTCATCCACAAAGGAGGTCTTCACATGATGCTACAGGGCAGTATGGCCCGACTGCTCCGAACAGAGCAGGTGATGAAGCACACTAACGCACTCGCGTTTGTCAGCTTCATCGTTCCGGTTAGGGCGGTTGTGGACGTACCGAGCTATCAGATGACGTATCCGTTCACGGGTATATTTTTGTTCACAAATCAAATGTGTTACGAGAACAACTTTTGCAGTCAGGCGAACCTTTCGTCGACAACGAGCTGATCGCTCGTTGACTGCTTTTGTGAACGGCTAGTTGTTTTCACCCC
>JAYVGZ010000301.1:0-6547 GCA_043771805.1 Pseudomonadota bacterium | reverse complement strand
GAAGCAGCGAGACAACGGATCGCGCCGTACATCCCTATCACCCCACTATCCGTCGCTACCTCGATCTCGGAGACCCTTGGTCGCACCGTGAGTTTTAAGTGGGACAATAAGCTCCGTACCGGCTCTTTCAAAGAGCGCGGAGCACTCAATTTCCTCTTAAGCATGGACCCCCAGGCGCGCTCAAAAGGGGTAATCGCTGCCAGCGCAGGTAACCACGCGCTCGGCGTAAGCTTTCATGCAAATCGCCTGAACGTTCCATGTCACCTCGTGATGCCGGTCAATGCCCCTCTTGTAAAGGTTGAATCGTGCCGAGCGTTCGGGGCGAAAATTACGTTACACGGTACCCTCAGTGACTCAATCACACATGCAAAAGAGATCGCTCAAAAAGAGGGAATTACCTACCTTCCCCCTTTTGATCACCTCTTTACTGTCTGCGGTCAAGGCGTTGCAGGGCTTGAATTGCTGGAACAAGACTCCAATTTTGATTCTGTCATTATCCCTATAGGTGGAGGCGGTTATGCGGCCGGCATAGCCACTGCTATCAAGGCGAAACGGCCTGACGTATTTGTTCTCGGTGTGTGCTCTGAGTGGGCACTTGGTGCTCGAAATCATGTTGGCCCACATACCCATCCAATCCCACCGAGCACGATCGCAGACGGCATTGCAGTAAAGACCATTGGGGCTGTCACTGGGCCGATACTCGATCAACATCTCGACTCACTCGTTGCTGTCTCCGAGCGTTCGATCGCTAAAGCTATCATCAAGCTTTTGGAACACGAGCACGTAGTTGTCGAAGGCGCCGGTGCCGCCGGATTTGCCGCGCTGCTTGATGGCTACCTCCCCGACAAATACAAGAAACCGGTCGTAATGATCTGCGGCAGTAACATCGATATGAATCTACTCTCTCGTTTGATTGAGCACGATATGGCTGAGCGCGGGCGAATGTTACGGGTAAACATATCACTCCCCGATCGCCCCGGAATGCTTCACACCATTTCTGGTATCATCGCAGCGGAAGGAGCAAACATACTCCAAGTTCACCACGACCGTTTCTACGCCCAAGTGCCAGGGCACGTCGACATTACTGTGGTGATGGAGGTGCGTGACCGCGCGCACGGGGGTGAGATTGTAGCTGAGTTGCAGAGAGCGGGGTTACCGACCTCACTCGGCGCTTGACGCGCCGTCGGGTTTTACCCGCGCGGACTGGTGGCGTACTATCAATAAATTAGGTCCTTTTTTTAATTGGTTGAAACACGAAAATCCCTTTCGCTGATACGCCACCTGCTCCTCGCCCCATAACCAATTCTGTAGAATCAAGTCTATTCCTAAAGAACCAGTATGTTCCAAGACGCAATTGGCGACTTCCTTCCCGTCCTCACTCAAGAGGAGCAGCGAATGCTCGCCGTTACCTACGCGGCCACCCAAGTCGCATGCAATAAAACCGGAACCAGCTGCGACTGGGCCTTTCGGCTACTACTCCCTTCCATTCTCCAGCACCCAGAGATCTTAGTGGCCCTGTTTCAGATTGCGAAGACTCGCTCATTTTTCGGTGCGCCCGTGACGAATGACGAAGATCGGCTGGCCAGCACCGATTCACCTAACGTCCTTGATCGAGCACTATTTCTGCAGCAGATATTGTGTCACGCCGCTGATGCGAACTTTCCACTCCTGCACTGTCCGACTCACCTTGTGCCGATACCTGAACTTCTGACCTATCTTGCGCCCAATGAGCTTATAAGGATCGCTTCAGAGCTCGCTGTTACCTGCACGACGACGCTTGCGAGTGGAGCCACTATTTCTAGCACCAACGCCTCTACCTACGCGCCCTCCTCTACCTATGCGCCCTCCTCTACCTATGCGCCCTCCTCTACCTATGCGATTGACCCCAGCGATGGCCTACCACGAGGAATGCATGCATTCCTCACGGCCATTCTATCTGCGACCGACGCAAACGACATATCGCGCGGCGGGTACACCTGGCAGCACTGCCTCGATATAGCGTATCACCTAACAGGCTCGAGCTTTTTGTGCCTCGATCAGAACGCGTCGCTTACTGTTGATTCGCTGTCATACGCGATGGCCAGTGAGTCCCCCGACAGCACGCAACTCACAGCTACTCAGTTTCTCATGCACTGGTTACGAAAAAGTTTGAGCGGTGAGAATGCTCATCCCTTTAAGCTTGTCGTAGCGCGAGATGATACGGAAACGGAGTATCACCTACTCACCGCCCACGGCAGCTTCTGGCATGAGTCACCGGGCGCAAAGGCTACCGAGTACATCTCTTGTTCTGCAACAACGGCAAATTGGTTAGACCCAGCCACATCCACATGGTACCCCCCTGGCACCGTGAATGGACCCCTTGAGGCACTTCATGTTGTTCGCACTGATTCTGGGGGACAAGCGATCCCAGCAAGGATAGTCCTTCATTACCTGCGCGCACTTTTCATCCCAAGGGGTTCGAGCGATAACGGCAGCACCGAGTGTCGAGGCCGCCTGAATCTGGGCTCCATGAGGTTCAGTGCGCTCGAGGGGCCCTACACCTTGCCAACACCCTCCGAGGGGGAGCGAGATGATCTCGAATTCGAACAGGTAGATGAGTATTCACCTGATTTTGAGGTGCCTACTGCACAGCCTTACGAGCCAACCGAAGAGATTCCCTACCACAGACCACAAACTCCGCGAGCTGCCCCCGAGGAGGTAGCTCGACTTCAACGTGATCAAGAGCTAAAGCACTCCGCGGCAACTCCTTCAGCTACTCAAAAAAGTACGGCGAGTACCAGCCTTATTTCCGGAGCATTTTGGTGGGGCGCAGATCGTGAAAAGAGCTTTAAGGGTTCTCGCTGATTAACACACACGATCGACGAGAATATACCTCAGAGAGCCGTAATCGGCCGAATCACTCTGCACTGTTTTTTAGCCTACGCCGCGATGACACCGTTCAGCACTAATTCAACACCCTGTGACACTCCGCGGTTCAGCCACCTGTATTTCTCTTCACGCACAAGAATTGTAGACAAACTCAATATCAACTCCGGAAACGCACCCCGAATTTCTTGCGCCACCGCGTTAAAGTGTTCGTACCCCTTTGCTTCAACACCTAGCTCAATCCTAACAGCTCCAAGCTGTCCAATAACTTTGGTAATGTAAGCGTGCTGCGCGACAAACTCCCTCACTACTGCGAGATCTTTAGGGGCATATGAACTCAGTTCCAGTTGAACTTTGAAGTTTGTCATCTGCAGCGCAGAGAGGTTCGGGATTGCCCTGTAGCCGACGATGATACCAACCTCTTCCAACCGCTCAATTCGCCGCTGCACTGCCGCCACTGAACAGTCTGTTGCACGCGCCAGCTCTGTGACAGTAATTCGAGCATCTTTCGCAAGGAGATCGAGAATGCCTAACTCCACCGCATCAATACCTTGAACTTTCGGCTCACCACCGAGTAGAAACGGCTTACCCTGCTTTCCCGTGATGTAACCACGTGGGAAGAGAGCCTGGCTGATAACAACTGCTAGGTCAGACTCAAGGATCAAGGTTTGCGCCTCGGCCAATAAACGGCTCTGAATCTGGTCAAAATGATAAGGGCTGACCGCAAGCGTATTGAAGATTAAGTCCCAGGATCCATCACACAACGCGACGCAAAACACATTCGGGTCCGCTTCAAGTCGCGCCAGTAAGCTCTTTGTTCGTCGCTGATCATTCTTTAATCGAACGTAACTCTTAAAGAGCGTAAAACCCAACTGATACGGATTGATTATCGCCTGCGTACCAACCAACACCCCTTCTCTGAATAGCCGCTCAACGCGGTAGTGTACGATATCGCGACCGTATCGCACCTTGCGTGCAATATCCGACGTACTCATCCGAGCATTGCTATCAAGGATTGCGAAGACTTTCCGGTCAAGGGCATCCAGTATTATCGCCATAGAGCACTATTTTAACAAAATACTGGTATTTTTACTAGATATCTCTGGTTTTGTTATTTTTTGGCAGATCACTAGCCTATAAACTAATTTAGCTACAGAGTGCTCGCTAGTAATCAACAAGGAGATTTTTATGACTACCCTACCGTACTACGAAGTAAACTCTTTCACCGATAAACCCTTTCAAGGAAATCCAGCAGGCGTGTGCCTGCTTACGGAATGGTTAGGCGACGCAGCGTTACAGGCCCTCGCGGCACAGAACAACCTCTCTGAGACTGCGTTCGTCGTGCCTAAAAAGAGTGACTTCGAGATCCGCTGGTTTACACCCGCTTCTGAGATCAACCTGTGTGGTCACGCGACCCTTGCCGCTGCTCACGTCGTCTCTTCGCAGAGGCCGAGCAGTGCCTCACCACTCCGATTTCTCTACAAGGAAGGCGTACTTGAGGTAACGCCCCGCAACGGTAAGTACGACATGCTTTTTCCCGCTTGGGGAGGCACACCTTTTAACGACACTGCAGCGATTGCTGAAGCGATCGGTGTTCCAATAAAAGAGGCCCACCTCGCCAGGGAGCTTATGGTAGTGCTTGAATCGGAAAGCGCCGTTACCCAATTCACGCCTAACTTTGACAAGGTACGCGAGCTGCCCGGGCTCGGACTTATCATTACCGCCACCGGACACGCCTCCGACTTCGTCTCGCGCAGCTTCTTTCCGAAAGTAGGAATCCCCGAAGATCCAGTTACCGGAGCCGCCCACTGCATGTTGGCACCCTACTGGGCCGAGCAGCTCGGAAAACAGACTCTGTATGCGAAGCAGCTATCCGCGCGTGGGGGCGAGATCTGGTGCCGTGTTGATGGCGATAAAGTGGTGCTGACGGGCGCGGCTGTTACGTATTTGAAAGGGGAAGTTTTTTTCGGGGAATAGAGTGCTGTCGAGTGTGTGCAGAGAAGTTTCCAGACTCAGTCGCGCCATCGAGGCGATTATCACGTGACGGCGACCGACTCGTCATCATGATGAGATGAAACACTCCCATTTTAGATAAACAGCATTTCTAGGGCGTTTTATCTAGATATAATGCCCTGGCAATGCTGATTTACCCACGGTTACTACAACTACCTGATATTTCGAAGCAAAATGTTTACTATGGGGGCCCCGTAAGACCGGAAAAAGCAGCTAGATAAAGGCAAACCTCACAAACGCCATCATCATTGACCTACTCAAAAGCGATGTCTACGCCGAATTTGCGAGCCGTCCGAGTCTCCTTCGAGAGCGCTTTGAGCACACAAATCCTGATTCGCCGCGCCTCCCGATCGTCATTGATGAAGTTCAGAAGTGTCCACAGCTCCTCGATGAGGTGCATTGGCTGATAGAGAACACCCCTCAAAGGTTTCTACGCACAGGTTCAAGCGCCCGCAAGCTCCGGCGCCACCATGCAAACATGCTCGGAGGGCGCGCATGGCGCAGGGAACTCCGTCCCCTCACCAGCCACGAAATAAATCTTGGTTCACCCAATAGTTTTCAAATTGATCGCGCCATCATACAGGGTCTAATCCCAGCCCATTACGCAGCCGACGAATACCGCGAGGAGCTACGAGGATATGTTGCCGATTACCTGAGAGATGAAATCGCAGATGAGGCCGCCGTCCGTAATTTACCCGCATTCGCGGAGTTTCTTCGTGTGGCTAGTACCACCAACGCTGAGCTTCTCAACTACGCCAATGTCGCAAGAGAAGTTGGCGTCTCCCCGAAAGTCGTACGCGGCTATTTTGAAATCCTCGAAGATACCCTCCTCGGATTTCGAGTTCTACCGTGGGCGAAAGGTGCGAACCGGCGACTCGTCGAAACCGAAAAGTTTTACCTATTCGACGTCGGCGTATGCAACTACCTCTCGCGCAGAGTTCCAGCCCTCGGAACACCAGAATTTGGAAAGAGCTTTGAACACTTTATTCTGATGGAGCTGATGGCGTACCGCGCCTATTTTTCACCCGAGCTAGAAATTCGATTTTGGCGCACGTCAAACAAGCAAGAGGTCGACTTTGTACTGAACGACAAAGAGATCGCGCTCGAGATTAAGAGTTCATCTCGTACAGATCCCACCGATTGCAAATCACTCGGACTTCTTTCTGAGGATGGCTCCGTCCGACGTCGAATATTGATCTCGTTCGATCGTGAAAGGAAAATATTCAAAGATCGCCACGGCGCGATAGAGGTGCTTCCTTGGCAGCTCTTTCTTGAGGAGTTGTGGTCGAAGCAGGTGTTGTTGTAGGTCAGGTGCACACGGGGTGCCCAACCCTACCAAACTTCGACCTTAAATTTCCGCACAGACGCGATCTCCCTAAAGTGGTGATCACGAGTGAGCACAGTCTTACGAAACTGCACCGCACACTGCGCGATATAAAGATCCGCGAGTGGCGGCGAATATCCGGCACGACGTACGGCATATCCCAGAGCACCAACATCTCGCCACGCGACTTGATAAATGGGAAAAGCCTCCAGCCGCAATTTCAAGCCACGGAAGTCAACGTCTGTTCTTGCACCTCGAAGAAGCTCAGCCACGATAATGTCAGCGAGGCAGACAACATTCTTCCGTACTAGTTCACTCAATTTTGACTGCACCGGATCTCTCCCG
>JAYVGZ010000300.1:0-2113 GCA_043771805.1 Pseudomonadota bacterium | reverse complement strand
GATCGAGGACTGCTCGCCATTGGAGGTGATCTAGAGCCCGAATCGCTTCTCCTCGCCTATCGAAGCGGCATCTTTCCGTGGCCATTCGACGATGAGGCGTTGACCTGGTTCAGCCCTCCGGAACGAGCCGTTTTGTTCCTTGATAAGTTCCATATCTCCAAGAGTTTGCACCGAGTGCTCAAGCGTAAGCAGTTTCGTTGCGCCCTAGACACAAACTTCCGGGGTGTCATTGAGAGCTGTGCCGAGATGACGAATCGCGAGGGCCAATCTGGTACTTGGATTACTACCCAGATGGTGGAGGCTTACTGCGAGCTTTTTGACCTCGGATATTGCCATTCATTCGAGACATACTTAGGCGATACGCTTGTTGGAGGAGTGTATGGAGTGAGGCTTGGTAAGCTTTTCGCTGCAGAATCGAGCTTTTACAGAGTTCCAAACGCCTCTAAAGTAGCGATGTGCTATATGGCAGACTATCTCGCCAAGGAAGAGATCGGTTGGTTTGATTGCCAGGTCTTAACCCCACTCTCCGAGAGTTTCGGCGCACAAGAGATCTCACGAGACGAGTTCACACGGCTGCTGAATTCTACAGCTGTTTTGGATGTCTGACACCGTATCGCCCCTAAAGAGATGATCTTGTTTTTAGAGCCGCCAAGAGCTGCGTGTGAATCTCCTGATTTGCGGCTACAACCACTTCCGGCAATGTCCGCGACTGAACTAATCTGTAACTGGCCGTGGGATTACCATCAAAGTCGGTCACTATTCCGCCAGCCTGCTCTACTATAAACGCGATCGCGCCCCCGTCGATTGCTTGACAGGGTGCGTGGAGCGTTGCGACCGCTTTTCCAACCAAAACATCTGTCGAGTTGTGCTTTCCAGGCTCTTCGATATAGGAACTTACCAAATCCCTCACGTCAAACCGCGGGGAGAGTAACTTGACCAGGGCCGGTGAGTTGAAGAGCAGCACTGGGCCTGCAAGCTGCATCAACTTCAAAACCTGACCCGGCTCTGCACCCGCCGCTTCGCCACAAGTAAGCAATCGAGTGCCCTCTCCTCGCACGGCGATGTAGCACCTATCCAGCCGAGGCATGTAGCAAAGTGCGCCCACGATCTGCTCTTTATCGTGAACCGTCACGATAATTTGATAGTGTTCTCGATTGTCGATGTACGCGCGAGTCCCATCGATCGGATCGAGCAGTACCTCAAGGGGTGCCTCTGTCGGGAAATATTTGACGTTCAATGATTGCGCCTGTTCTTCTGAGAAGAAGCTTACTTCCGGAAAACGGGCCAGGAGTGCCACTTCAAGGTAGCTTTGCACAGTAAGGTCGGCATCAGAGAGCGCATGGTGAAAAGCCGTTTCACCATGCTTTTCGGCATGAGAACCCACTCGATCTTGAACTCGCCGTGAATAAGTCCCCGCCGTCGCAATGAACGGTAAAAGGTACCAAAGAATCTCCCTGGGGTGCGTCATAATTTCCTTATTCACCGGTCATCCTTACATCATTAGGCGGAAACCAGAACACCTGACTTCGTAGAAACTCATGAACGATCCGGCCGGGCACCGCCTAATTGGGCGATGATTTTATCGGCCACACGAAATGAGTTCGCGTAAATCGTCCAGGTGTACGGTACGCTACCCCCCGTCGGCATAAAACTTCCATCGGTCACAAATAGATTCTCTACATCGTGTGCTCGGCAGTCTGGATCAAGCACGGAAGTCTTCGGATCCTTTCCAAAGCGGCAGGTGCCTGCTGGGAGATTTGTACTCGGTCCTCCATCTGAAATCGTTTCAATATCGTCTGAGCCCATCTCCCGCAGTACATCGGCTGCACGTTCCGACAGATACCTAGCAATCGTTTTCTGTCTCGGATGCTTGTTGAATCGAACTCGCGCAACGGGAAGCCCCCACTTGTCCCGCTCTTCGGGATCTAAAGAAACATTACAATCATCTGTGGGAAGCCAGTCGCCAAAAATCTCGACCATAATATGACGAGCATCATTTATATAATGCTTGATGTCGTTCTTGAGCTTGGGTCCCCACACCATCCTTGAGCCGTTAGAAAACGCAAAGAAGCGCGAGAGCCCTATGGGATTCGGATGCACAAAGATGAAGTCC
>JAYVGZ010000299.1:0-2442 GCA_043771805.1 Pseudomonadota bacterium | reverse complement strand
GGCGCCGAAAAGGAAGAAGGACTTGCTGGAGAGGAGTGAGTGCAGGGGTAAAATGCGCGTGATATTCATTAGTTGGTATTTTATACGATCTCATCGAATGAAATTCTATTAAATATTCGATTAAGTCGAATGAAATGAGGGAACGGGCGACGGGTGTGGTGAACAGGCCCCGGAAGCTCTTTGGGCTGTAAACCCGTGACCAAGGGAAATTTGGGAGGTGGACCGTAGTGGGCGGGCCGAGTGTTTCACGGACTGGCGAGGAAGGGGCGGGTGAACCGCGAGTATTTTTCCGAGATCAATTCCTTCGGTTCGCGTTAAGTCACACCGCGCTCAATGAACACAATAAAAAGGAATCAACGGAGTGTTTTTACCACCATGTTCGAACGGAAATCGAATCAATTTGCGGCGTTCGCGCTGGGCACCGCTCTGCTTTCAGGTGCAAATTCCGAGAGCCAGCTCTCTCAGTCTATTGATTCGTTTGCAAATCAGAGAAACTCGACCTCCACGGAAAAGCCTACTAAAGACCATTTCCGACAGCAGGCTAGTCAGGAAGCTATTGGACGCCTAGCGGGCACATCCCCAGACTTCGCGCATTCGCAAAATGATAGAACAATTAGTTTGAAGACATCGGTGCTGTCCACTGATCTCCTTGGTGGCGTTCTGGCAGCCGGGGCAGGTGGATTGCACGATCTGCCTAAATCTGGCACCGGATTGCTACCCCCTGACTTCGAAACTGCGATCAGTGCTGAGTTTTGGAGAGGGCGGCTAGAAAACCCTTACCACAAACGTTTTCTGCCGGCGGCGGAAGGGGAGCGCTCGGCGGCGGCAGGACGGGTCGTACAGTCTCATTTGAACAATTTGACTCTGGTTGCGTGGAATCCTCAGGAGACGGGTACCGCGAAGGACCCCACTCTCGTTGAGATCCGAAAGGAAGTGAATAAGGCGGTCTGCGAGTACTGGTTAGAGAAAGATAAGAATGAGCCGGGTGGAGGGAATCAAGACGCTGAGGAAGAGCGCAGCAAAAATTTATCACTTATACCGGATAGGCTGAGCAATAAATCCTACAATGGTCACGGCGTTCATAAAGCATACCCACACCCGATTCCTGGCGCGCGAGCAGATGGCCACTTCAACTGTGAGTATTTTGCCCTATACTTTCGCGATGCTTTCGTTGCCTCCTTTGGGGATCGCGGAGGGGAGTGCTGGATACTGCATCACAGCGGCCACGCCACGGCCGCGTGGCTTTACAAAGGTCAATTCGTAATCATCGAACCTCAGGGAGGTTCGCCGTACTTCGTAAAATTTCCAGAGCTGGTCCCCGCAAATCTACCGGCAAGGGGAGAAGTAAAAAATGTGGGTGGGGTCACCGTGTACAACCGACGACATTGCAATTGGCTTAAGATCGACGAGCAAGATGCTCGAGCGAAATAGAAAAAAGGGAATTTAATGAGTCGAAGAGGACCGAACCTTAAACTGAAGATTATCTCCATTTCTATAGCGTTGGTTGCCGCGATTTACGCACCGCTCTGTTTGGCGCAGGTAGGCGAGGGAGGGGGCGGATCAAATTACTCGGGTGACGAATTTAGTGGCGGAGTTCTTGACCAAAATTCGGGTCAGGTCACTGGCACTTTTGGAGAAGTGAGACCCGGCGGTGCGACTGGGATTCTAGGAGACGGGTTAGGCGGCCCCGCCTCTGAAGTCGCACGGCTCATGGATGAAGCACACAAGAAGCAGGATGCGGCCGAAAATGCGAAGAAAGATGAAGAGAATAAAGACGATTCCAAAGATGCTGGCGATGACGAGGCGGGTGACCCCGCGGCTTCTAAGTTAATCGCGGAGCTGATGGGGAACAACAAAGACGGAATGCGATCGGCTAACAGGGCAAATAATAACATTGTAAAGGCAGCTGGATCTGTCTCGGGCGGCAGCAATGGGGGGGCAGGCAGTGGAGACTTGTCCTCAAATGTTCAAGGAGAGCTGAAAGATCCGGACGATATACCGGAGGTTTCTGGGGATGATACCGGTGATGTGGCTGCGGATGCGGCTGAAGGTGGTGGTGATGAGACTGGGGCTTTTAAGCCGGCTACGCTGCCGCGGTTGGCGGCTAGTGATATACGCTCATTTTAGGAGAGTGGACATTCGAGGAAAAAGTGAAGATCACCGATTATGTCGAATATTTTTCGGTCGACCCTGCGTCCGCGGTGCAGTATTCCGATTTTCTACTTCCTTCATGGTCTCAAAAAATCTGGAGAACCGGGGGATTTATTTTGAGATTCGGCCTGCCGTATGAGCGTCAGGGGGCGTTTCGTCCCGGCTGAGCGAAGATAAGTACTCCAATCTGGCTGTTCTGAAGCCGCGCAGGCCAAGCACTCCGGCTATTAGTGATCGGATGCCCACACTCTGCTCGCACGCTCGACCAGCGGTGCTCTTCCGCCCGCCATT
>JAYVGZ010000298.1:0-2517 GCA_043771805.1 Pseudomonadota bacterium | reverse complement strand
ATAACCACTCCCAAACGCCGCACGGGTCCGAATTGAGAGCGTTCCTTCCGACCAGAGAGCTAGCCTGACCCGATCTTGAGAGCGTTTAACCAACTCCGAGAGATCGCTTCCGCCTGTCGCATCACGATTTACCACTACATTGTTCGGAGACCCGCTATCGCCTCCCTTAACCGAGAGCTTTACAGGTTGATTGACTTTCCCTTTCAGGGACTCTACAACATTCTGCAAGCCTGATGCATCGACCGGGCTGTCATTAATGGAAAGAATATAATCGCCTGGCTTTAGCCCTGCATAGTAGCCCCAAGATCCTTTTGTCACCGAGGCGATTACTACATTGGTCTCACGTTTCGCAACTTCTACTCCTAGCCCACATGCGTTTTGCGCCTTAGCGACGTGTGAGAAAAACAATACCAAGGCCGCCACGAACCCGAATCGTATCATTGACATTCCCTTCGTTCTCTGACCGCTCCTTGGGAGCACGAAATGACCTAAAAAAAACATGGAAAACCTCCTGGATAGACCTAACTGGGGCATTATAACGCGAGTTCCCCGCTGGTTCAATTTGATAATTCTGAGGTCTGGTTGGACAGTCTTTTGTCTAAGGGGTCTTTGCCCATCTCACCGGAAAGGTATAGTTGGGCATCACGCGCCGAAGTATCGCCGAGCGATCCCTGCCACCTCGTTACCTGGTCCGCCATTGACACTTGGTTTAAAATCGCACACCTAAATTGAACGCTGGGCCGGGAGTGGCTTTTTTCGGGAGAAATGTGGTGCTTGCTTCGATGAAACAGCGACCCTTACCGCTGCCGATAAATACTTTCCCACCGATACCCTGCGACAGTGTTGTATGAGTAGAAAATGCTCCACTATTGCGCCCATAGTTGCCAACCCCAATGCCAATCCAGCCAGTGGGTAGCTCGTGGCGGAGGGACACCCCATTGCCCCACGCATTCCTGGAGAAGAGGTCGCCGAAGGCATCGCCGTAGAGACTCAGGCGGTTTGCCCGCTGATCGGCCCCGACATCATAGGAGAATCCCAGGGCAACATTCCCTGAATCTGCCACCCCTACCCTGATCCGCAAGGGATGGCTTTGAGGCCGTATGGAAACCGACTGAGCAGAGGCGGTGGCTGCGATCAAGAAGCTTCCTGCAATAAGCGATAGGAGTGACAGGGTGTACTTATCCAAGATTGGTCGTTGTTTCATCGAAACCCGCTTTCTTTCTGAGTTGCCTCACAGTTGACAGCACCATGAAGTTTTTACTGCACCATGAAGTTACTGTACTATGGGTCTGATAATCAATGGCTTTGTCGGCGAATTTCCCGAGGTTCCCGAATTCCCCGAAATGCCCCCATGCGGAGACCCTTCCGTCGAGGGACGCCCCTAAGCATTTTTGAATTCGCCAACACAATGATTGTCACTGACCTACTCCGTTCAGCTACTAGTCAGGTAATTGATGGAAAGGTTGCCGTTCCATATGCTGCTTTGGAAGCCCTTCACTGTGAGTTTCGCGTCACTATCTTCATAGTGCCAGCCACCAGATGCAACACCGGAGAATTCCACGTCAAACCTCTTCACTGCGCCTCTCGTATCTGCCTCGGTGTATAGCGGTACCCCGAAGGCTGCACCATTCCTCGGTATCTTCACAGTGAAATCCAACGACTCGTCATCGCTGAACTTTTTCCCTATAACGTAACCTGTTCCAACTAGGGGGGGGGGCTTGATGAAGATACTTAACTGACTAATGCGTGGTGACTTCTGTGAGCCAACTCCAACTACGGCGTTAGTGTAGAAAAAGTGCTGTCCACCATCGGGATTATCACAAGCGAAGGCATAGCCGGTTCCCCCGCCAGTGGAGAAATAGGGAGTCAGATCTGGCCCAACAGGACCGAAGCCAACTGTATAACCTCCCTCGGCAAGGACGATTGGTATACCTGTAACAATGGCCATGTGATAGCCCTTTAGGAAACCCACCGTTGAGCTGAAAATGAGATCAGCCTCGCCAGATGAGCCATCAACCAAATACTTTACACGAGTAGGTATCCCTGCACTTGCTGGCTTTACATCTTCAGCGAACGTGAGCCATCCAAACGAGAAGCTGGATACCACAATGATAACGTCTCCTCCGCCCGAGGCCACCTTATTCTCATCACGATAGAGTGCGTCGCCTTCAATATCAACTTTGCGCTTATCAGAGGTTCGTAACGTCCCCCTGAAGCTTAAGCTAACTTGCTTGGCATCTGCTGCCACCACCTTAATCTCTGCTGGGAGATCTCCAGGTTCGGCAAGCGACGGCTGATAAAAATAGCGATCTGAGCCTGTACGATAAGTAAGGTTGATAGTGTTACCATCGACTCTGTACACTTTTCCTACCTCAAAGGGATCGGGGAAGTTGACAGTAAGTGACTCTTCGAGGCTCGTCTCGCGGAAAATGATTCCCTGGCTCACCCCAGCCGCCAACGTGCCGGTTCCCCGACCCAGTAGGAGGTTTCGGCCATTAATAGTCAAGTTGGCGTTAA
>JAYVGZ010000297.1:0-3331 GCA_043771805.1 Pseudomonadota bacterium | reverse complement strand
ACACTGGCACTGAGATACGGGCCAGACTCCTACGGGAGGCAGCAGTAGGGAATATTGGGCAATGGAGGCAACTCTGACCCAGCCATGCCGCGTGCAGGAAGACGGTCCTCTGGATTGTAAACTGCTTTTGAATGGGAAGAATGTGCGGTTTGCGAACTGTAATGACGGTACCATTAGAATAAGCCACGGCTAACTACGTGCCAGCAGCCGCGGTAATACGTAGGTGGCGAGCGTTATCCGGATTTATTGGGTTTAAAGGGTGCGTAGGCGGCTTTATAAGTCTGTGGTTAAAGGTAGCAGCTTAACTGTTTTACATGCCATAGATACTGTAGAGCTTGAGTTATTTGGAGGCAGCTAGAATTTCCGGTGTAGCGGTGAAATGCATAGATACCGGAAGGAATACCGATTGCGAAGGCAGGTTGCTACAAATATACTGACGCTGATGCACGAAAGCGTGGGGATCAAACAGGATTAGATACCCTGGTAGTCCACGCAGTAAACGATGATTACTAGTTGTTGGGCAGCAATGTTCAGTGACCAAGGGAAACCGATAAGTAATCCACCTGGGGAGTACGCCCGCAAGGGTGAAACTCAAAGGAATTGACGGGGGTCCGCACAAGCGGTGGAGCATGTGGTTAAATTCGATGATACGCGAGGAACCTTACCTAGGCTAGAATGCGAGTGACCGGTATTGAAAGATACTTTTCCGCAAGGACACAAAGCAAGGTGCTGCATGGCTGTCGTCAGCTCGTGTCGTGAGATGTTGGGTTAAGTCCCGCAACGAGCGCAACCCACATTGTTAGTTGCCAATATTAAGTTAGGCACTCTAGCAAGACTGCCCGCGTAAGCGAGGAGGAAGGTGTGGACGACGTCAAGTCATCATGGCCTTTATGTCTAGGGCGACACACGTGCTACAATGGCGAGGACAAAGGGTTGCGACATAGTGATGTGAAGCTAATCTCAAAAACCTCGTCCCAGTTCGGATTGGAGTCTGCAACCCGACTCCATGAAGGTGGAATCGCTAGTAATCGCGCATCAGCCATGGCGCGGTGAATACGTTCCCGGACCTTGTACACACCGCCCGTCAAGCCATGGAAGTTGGGTAGACCTGAAGGCGGTAACCGAGAGGAGCCGTTTAGGGTAGAACCGGTAACTGGGGCTAAGTCGTAACAAGGTAGCCGTACCGGAAGGTGCGGCTGGAACACCTCCTTTCTGGAAAGAAACCCGCTCAACTCAGGAGCCTTACACACTTCACATATGTTTAGATTAAGATCTACACAGAAGTTCATTGACATGTTTAGCAGAAACTGTAACAGAAGTGCAAGCGATTGCACAGGTAGAAGTAAGTGATTAAGGGCGCACGGGGGATGCCTAGGCTCTCAGAGGCGAAGAAGGACGTGATAAGCTGCGAAAAGCTACGGGGATCGGCCAATGCGAATTGATCCGTAGATATCCGAATGGGGCAACCCAGTCTGTAAAGACTATTCCGCAAGGAAAGCGAACGTGGGGAACTGAAACATCTAAGTACCCATAGGAGGAGAAAACAATAGTGATTCCGTAAGTAGTGGCGAGCGAAAGCGGATTAGCCCAAACCGGTTATGTTACGGCATAACCGGGGTTGTAGGACCTGTATAATTTAGATCAAGGAGACGAGAACTGGTTGGGAAGCCAGACGATAGAGGGTGATAGTCCCGTATTGGAATTTTTGATTTATTGACGGGTATCCTGAGTAGGTCGGGACCGGAGAAATCCCGATTGAATTTGCCGGCACCATCCGGTAAGGCTAAATACTCCTGAGAGACCGATAGTGAACTAGTACCGTGAGGGAAAGGTGAAAAGTACTCCGAATAGGAGGGTGAAATAGAACCTGAAACCGTGCGCTTACAAGCGGTCGGAGCGGAGCGATTCCGTGACGGCGTGCCTTTTGCATAATGAGCCTACGAGTTACTCCTCATCGGCAAGGGTAAGGTATTCAGTACCGTACCCGGAGCGAAAGCGAGTCTGAAAGGGCGACTGAGTCGGTGGGGGTAGACGCGAAACTTAGTGATCTACCCATGGCCAGGTTGAAGTTGTGGTAACACACCATGGAGGACCGAACCGATAAGCGTTGAAAAGCTTCCGGATGAGCTGTGGGTAGGGGTGAAAGGCTAATCAAACTGAGAAATAGCTCGTACTCCCCGAAATGTTTTTAGGAACAGCGTCGTGGATTGTATGATGGAGGTAGAGCTACCGATAGGACTAGGGGGAGTCATATCCTACCAAATCCTGACGAACTCCGAATGCCATCATATAGAATCGGCAGTGAGGGCTTGGGTGCTAAGGTCCAAGTCCGAGAGGGAAAGAACCCAGACCTTCCGCTAAGGTCCCAAAGTCCGTGCTAAGTTGAACAAAGGTGGTCCAGTTGCAGAGACAGCCAGGAGGTTAGCTTGGAAGCAGCTATTCCTTTAAAGAGTGCGTAACAGCTCACTGGTCGAGCGACAGGGCGTCGATAATAATCGGGCATCAAGCGCGGCACCGAAGCGAAGGATTTGACTCTGATTAATCAGAGCAAGTGGTAGGGGAGCATTCCAACGGCAGCGAAGGTACATGGTAATGTGTGCTGGAGCTTTTGGAAAAGCAAATGTAGGCATAAGTAACGATAATGCGGGCGAGAAACCCGCACACCGTAAGACCCAGGTTTCCTGATCAACGTTAATCGGATCAGGGTTAGTCGGGACCTAAGGCGAACCCGAAGGGGGTAGTCGATGGACAATGAGTTAATATTCTCATACTATTTATACAGGTGAAGGAGTGACGGAGTGATGAAAGATCCGCCCGGTGACGGAATACCGGGTTAAAGGTAGTAGGTATTGGACCGGTAGTTAAATGCGCTGGTTTAGCCGAAGCTGATAGTACTGAGCGTTTACGGACAATCAGATAGTGATCCTAAGGGCTTCCAAGAAAAACTTCTAGCGTTAAGCGTATAGATACCCGTACCGCAAACCGACACAGGTGGTCGAGGAGAGTATCCTAAGGTGCTCGAGTGAATCATGGTTAAGGAACTCGGCAAAATAGCCCTGTAACTTCGGGAGAAGGGGCGCCCCGCTGTGAGGCGGGGCCGCAGTGAAGAGGCCCAGGCGACTGTTTAACAAAAACACATGGCTTTGCAAAGTTTAACGACTAAGTATAAGGCCTGACACCTGCCCGGTGCTGGAAGGTTAAGAGGGGATGTTATCGCAAGAGACGCATTGAATCGAAGCCCCAGTAAACGGCGGCCGTAACTATAACGGTCCTAAGGTAGCGAAATTCCTTGTCGGGTAAGTTCCGACCTGCACGAATGGTGTAACGATCT
>JAYVGZ010000296.1:0-2470 GCA_043771805.1 Pseudomonadota bacterium | reverse complement strand
CCAAAAGCTCTGACTCCATCGTACCCAATACACGTTCCGCTGAACCTATCACCAACAGCACTCGGCACAGCGGCTGGTTCATGAGGAGCACAGTCTGGGCTGCTCGTTCGAGCACTGCCTGCGGAATCCCGTAGGGATAACTACTTTTCACCCGATCAAGATACCGGATTAGCTCGTTACGCTGCATAAGTAACTATCTTTTGAAGAAGGTGTGAAATGACTTAAAACAGTCGCCCAATCGCGTCAAAAATTCTCACTGCTATGCGACTCTTGTAATTCTGGGAAACTTCCTCCTCTTTCCCTGATTTATTGACGAGCCAGACTCTATTGGTGTCAAGGTCAAAAGCATCCTGAGCTAGATTACCGACCATTAGGTCTGCGTTTTTCTGGTTCAGCTTCCTTCTTACCTCCATAAGGAGCTCGTCTACCTCACCTGTTTCTACGGCAAACCCCACTAAGAGGGGATACCTGCTCTCACCCTTCGTTGATCCGAGCTCTTCGAGGATGTCTGGGTTCGAGACTATAGGGATTGAGTTCGGTGCCTCGACTTTCTTTACCTTCTGTTGATGTGATGACTCAGGTCGGTAGTCCGCTACAGCGGCCGCCATAATGACCACATCGAACGGGGTAGTTCCGTCTTGGGGAAGTGCTCGCGAGAATACCACATCGCGCATCTGGCGAGCCGTTACCACGGGGCACAAGGTTACTGCTTCGGGTACTTTGAGCGGGCCAGGAATTGGGCCGTGAACAAGCGTTACTGAGGCCCCACGTCGGAAGGCTTCAGCTGCGAGCGCAACACCCATTTTCCCGGATGAACGGTTCGAAATAAACCTCACAGGATCGATTGGTTCGCGGGTTGGCCCGGTGGAGATGAGAATCTTTCGACCCTCAAGATCGTGCGGACTCAATGCTCGCCGCGTATGCCAAAAAATCTCGCGATGATTTGCCAGACGACCCTTTCCGCTCCATCCACACGCTAGCTCTCCATCCTCGGGGTCCACAATGAGTACACCCCGTTTCCGCAAGTGTTCGATGTTGTCTTGAGTTTGGGGGTGATCATACATATTCACGTTCATCGCAGGCGCCACAAGGATCGGAGCCTTCGTCGCAAGAGCAACGGCCAGTAGCGCAGAATCAGAGAAGCCGTGCGCAAGCTTTGCTAAAAAGTCTGCAGATGCGGGCGCAACTACCAAGATATCAGCCCAGTCAGCGAGTGCAATGTGACCAATCGCCCCAGGTTTCGTCTCCTCCCAAAACCCCGTGGTGACGGGTTTTCCTGTGATCGATTCAAAGGTAAGCGGAGTAATAAACTCACGCGCAGAGTCAGTCATGACCACTTGCACCTCATACCCCCTCGTCACGAAGTAACGAGCAAGTTCAGCGCTCTTGTACGCGGCGATTGACCCTGTAACTCCAAGCACTATTCGACGTTTCTCTGACATCTCACTCATATCTCACTCGCATTACCTGGTAGTCGCCACATACGGATTCGTTCTCTTCTCACGCCCTATGGTTGTGTCTTCGCCGTGCCCCGAGAGGACGGCGGTGTCATCCGGAAGAGTCAGAAGCTTCTCTTTGATGCTCTGAATAAGTGTCTCGTGATTACCTCCGGGGAGGTCCGTACGCCCAATACTCCCCTCGAAAAGAGTATCTCCACTAATCACCGTCGAATCAGAAGGAAAGTAGAAACTAACGTGGCCAGGAGAATGTCCCGGAGTGAACAAAACCTGTGCTGAAAGCTTTCCAAATGAGAGCCGCTCGTCCCCCACTATCTCCTGAGTTGGTTCCGGGCAGTTGAACCAGTCACTTGCAGGTAGACCAAACATCTGAGCAGTACGAACTACGTTAGCACGATTTATCTGCTCGCCTGGATGCGCAACAAGCGGAATCGAGAGCTTATCGAGAATTGGTTTAACGCCGCCGCAGTGATCAAGGTGAGAATGGGTAAGCCAGACAGCCTTACAGGTAAGCCCGTTCTCCTCAATTATCTTGAGGATCTTTTGAGCCTCCCCTCCAGGGTCAACGATTACGCACTCTTTCGATTCAGTACACTCTAGCACGCGAGCGTTCTGCGCTATCGCAGTGACTACTTTAGTGTGAACTTTTAGCATTACTTCCTCTTCTTTGTTTTGATCTTCCGTGGGGTATCTCTTTCGGGGGCACCTTCCCCGCGCCGACTGAGATTGCTATTCGTGGGTGCAACGAAGCGCAGGATGCCCCGCGTGATGGCTTGACTCAACTTCTCACGAAACGCTGGAGAACTTAACTTCCTCGCATCTGCCGGATTATCTACGAACAGCATCTCTACAAGCACGCATGGCATGTGGGCTCCCACCAGCACGAAAAATGGGCCTTTCTTGACGCCTTTCGATATTACTCCACTTCCATCGACTGCAACATGCCTCACCAGCTCTGCATCTACCACCCGCGCGAACCGTATAGAGTCTTCGAGCTTCCCACTTTGGATGAG
>JAYVGZ010000295.1:0-2274 GCA_043771805.1 Pseudomonadota bacterium | reverse complement strand
CCATTGACAAGCAGCTATCAGCTAGATCAGCAAACCGCCTTAAGCGTCGCCTCTTAAGACACATAAATATAGCCACATGAAAGAGCAATCCATATGAGCGGCCAGTTTACAGACTTTTGGAGGATAGTCAAGCCTTCAGCCCCTAAAACAGGCTATGTGACTAGCAATCCGGACGACTTCAAGCTTTACTCCAACTTTAGCTGGTACAGCAAGGTGATGAAAGGGGCCGGCAGCCGCTTTCAAAAATACTCGCAATATAAGAACATGGACAGCGATGTTTTTGTCTCTCGTGCGCTTGATCAGATTGCCTCTGAGATGACATCGGAGGACACGAAGTCAAACCTGCCGTTCAAGATCACTTATCAGAGTGAAGCCAATGAGGAGGTGCCTGAGAACATTGTCATCACCGTGCGAGCCGCTCTTAGGCATTGGTGCGACATGCATAACCTATCCAAGCTGAGCTATGACATCGCACGAATGACCGTTAAGTTCGGCGACTGCTTCTTCCGTAAGACCTCCGACTTTAAGATTTGGGAGTATGTAGACCCAACGGATGTGATCGGCATTCACATCGACGGTGACACCGGCAAGCCTCAGTTCTACCAAGTTCGCAAGGGTAACAGCTCGGATAAGAATTCATTTGGCGACGCCGAGATCGTGCCCACAGCAGGCATGATTCACTTCTCCCTTTCATCAGGAATCGGCGATAACGGCCCGTTCGGCGAGTCGGTTCTTTTTCCTACAATCAAGGCCTTTAGGCACCTGACGCTCTTACAAGATGCTGTCATCATCTATCGAATCGTCCGAGCTCCTGAACGTCGCGTCTTCTCGATTGACGTCGGGAACATGCCACCTCAGCGCGCAAAGGCGTACCTCGAGTCAATCAAGAACGAGCTAAGGCAGAAGCGAATCCCGAATGAAACGGGCGGGCAAGAGAAGATTGACAGCGTCTACAACCCGATGTCAATCACGGAGGACTTCTTCTTCATGCAGACCGCCGACGGACGGGGTTCAAAGGTTGACACGCTGTCAGGCGGAGAGTCGCTCGGAGAGATCAAGGACCTGAACTACTTCCAGAACATCTTCCTGCAGGGCTTGCGGATTCCGTCGAGCTACATGCGTGGCTCAGATGATAACGGCTCACAGATTCAAGACGGTAAGGTCGGCGTTGCCTACATGGAGGAGCGTAACTTCTTCAAGTATGTTCAACGGCTACAGCGTAATGTTAACCCGACGTATGACAACCAGTTCAAGGCTTATCTCAAGTCGGCCGGTATTCGCGTTGACCCGAACCTCTTCAAGATCGAGCTAAACGATCCTCAAAACTTCGACATCTACAAGCAAGCTGAAGTAGACGAGAAGTTGATGTCCAACTTCAACAACATCAAGGAGGTCCCGTTCATCGCCGCGCGTACTAAGCTGTCTCGCTACTTGGGTTGGTCTGAGGACGAGATTCAGATGAACGAAGAGGTCCTCAAGAAGGAGCTCGGCATTCCAAGCGACGACATCGATGAGCGGCTGACTGTGTTGCGGATGCTGTACGATCCGAAGTGGTTGGAGAACCGCCCAGAGCCGAAGGTTGACGAGAGCTGGGACAACCACGTTGAAGCTTCGAAGCGGCAGGTCTCGCCTGAAGAGCAGGATGCGGCTGACGCAGGTGATGAAGCCACTCCTGAGGAGGAAGCTGAAGAAGGCGGCGAGGAGGAAGCTCCGGACGCCGACGAACCGACGGATGATACCCCGTCTCTCGATGACATGAAGAAGGCGCTCGGGTCATGAAGCTGAATGAAATTCAAAAGCGAAAGAAGCTCAATTTAGATTATCTAAAAAGCGCGCGTTTGCCTATAACAAATCTTAACTATATTGTGATGAAGCTGTTATGAAGCTTACGCTGCTCTTAGAAACTCTTCGCACTGATGTCCTCGAACTTCAGCAGAAGCTGATTGACGCGCTCGATGACGAGTTTGACGTGTCGATCAAGAACGGTTCAAGTCATTCTCGGTCAGATGGCCGTGACGCATACAGCATTCAGGTTCGACATCCGCTGCTTAAACAGCCGGTCACCGCTTCAATACTAGCTGACGGTCCTCGAGGACCCGAAGTCAAAGTTGGCTCGTTTATGCAGTTTGACCTTTCACACCCAAGCGGCTTAGAAGGAGAAGGGGGTTTACTTGAGTACATTAATGCTCGCGTCGACTATGTCAAAATCTTAAAGTGGTTGACCGCAAACGGTTTCGAAGAGATAACTAAAGATGCGCTTGAACGTCAAGAAAG
>JAYVGZ010000294.1:0-2008 GCA_043771805.1 Pseudomonadota bacterium | reverse complement strand
CTGCAAAAAGCCAGTTGTCTCTTTTATCGCTGGGGCGACTGCTCCTCCGGGGCGTCGCATGGGACATGCGGGCGCTATTATTAGTGGCGGTGATGACACTGCAGAGGCTAAATTTACGGCACTCGAGGCGGCAGGAATACACACGGTGCGCTCTCCTCATGAAATTGGAGCGAAGATGAAAGAGGTTTTAGGTAAGTAGTTCTTGCAGTACTAAAAGGGTGGGATCTCCATGATGGCCTTCGAGGTAAGAAGTCGAGCGGAATTACAGATCGCGCTTGCAACAGCATCTCCTGAACAAGGTGTGAGTTTGGCCTATCAGTGATGCGGATCTGCTTAGACTGACTCGAGTTTCGAATCTCGGTCAATCGGCTCTGTGGGGGTGCCTGGTACTTCAACAGGCTGGTTGATGAGGATTCCGCGCCGCGTGTAGGTCGGAGTGTGAGTTACAAGCACAGAAGCACCGAGCGAGACTTCGATTGCGTGATCGGGAATACTTTGCTGTGTAGACGCGGCAGGCGCTACTGGGGCCGAAGTGGGGACATTTGTGGTTGAGTGGGACGGAGGAGTAATGGAGGTTTCCACTCCTTCGTGAGCAGAAGCAATTCCAGCCCTTAGGGCTTTTTTATGGTCGCGGTCCTGGCGATCTGTTTCAAGTTTAAGCTCGCGGTTACGTTTCTGGCGCTCTTGAGGGTCCACGATCGGTGCTCTTTTTTACAGTAGGCTCGGAATTAGGATGCAGGGTGTGGCAGAAGCGGATGAAGAGAGTAGGGGAACGGTACAAAGTTAGCAGCTTCAGCCTCCAAGATGGCGCTATCATGCTTAGGTTACTGAAGTAACTACAGCGTGGTAAGCCGTTTTGCATGTTTCGGTTTGCTACACACAAAATACAACTCTTCGCTCTCCATCGACGCCTCTGCTCTTTCAAGGTCTACCAAATGTATTCGCTCAAAATACCGGGAGAGTGTCTGAACAATGCGGGGGACCGGGTAAGTAGCCTCGTGCACGAACATCTCGCGCATGGAATAGCGAGTGGCACTTGACGGCTTAAACACCTTGACGTGGATGGTGAACCGAGAGCGAGCCGTCTTTGTTACCTCGAAGGTGGCGGTTGCATCTTTTACAAACTCAGCAAAGGGAGGCTCATCGGCATACCGCTGAAGTTTACGTTCAGTGTTAATGTCGAAGATAAACACCCCGTCGTCATCGAGGTGTGCCCGAGCTTGCTGAAACACTCGGCGCCAATCCGAAAAATCCACGATGTGGTTGATGGTATCAAATGCACAGAGCACCACATCGAACCGCTTGCCCAGGGCAACGCGGGTAATATCGGCAACGGAAAGAGTTGCAGCAGGCACCTTTACCTTGGCGACCCTGATCATTCCCGCTGAGAGGTCGACTCCGGTGCATTGGTAGTACTTTGTAAGTACTCGCAAGAGGCTTCCCGAACCACAACCGAACTCAACCAAACTTTTTGCCTTTGGATGGTAGCGACGAAGAAGTTTCCGAAGGATAACAGCAACGTCCTCTCTGTCGCCCATCGCGAGATCATAAAAGGGAGCAAAAGAGTCGTAGTCTTTCATACTAACGAGCGGCTAACCGAAAAACTTCACAGATGCGCCGTAAATCTCACCGACGGCACCCCAGTTCACCACATTCCACCAAGCTGAAACGTAGTCAGCGCGCTTATTTTGATACTTAAGGTAGTAGGCGTGTTCCCACACATCGAGTGCAAGCAACGGTGTAGTATCCCAAGCAGTAATCTTCTGCTGGTTCTCGGCCTGGAGCACTAACAGCCGGTTATCGGCATGTCTAATATGCAAGATTGCCCAACCAGCACCTTCTACCTGTATTGCGGCTGCTGAAAATTGCGCCTTGAAGTTTGCTAGGCTACCGAAGTCATCGTTGATATTTTTGAGAAGGCCGCCGGTTGGCTCGTCCCCGCCGCCTTTACCTGCAGGCGCAACTGTTTTCCAGAAGAGAGTGTGCAGAGCGTGACCGCCGCCGTTAA
>JAYVGZ010000293.1:0-4073 GCA_043771805.1 Pseudomonadota bacterium | reverse complement strand
TAGAATCAACGGAAAACGTGAGAGCCTCCAAAACTTCACACTTCCGGCAATACCCAAAGGACTGAAACAATCGTTCACCATCCTTCTCGACGAGACCGGAAAATTCGCGCTCAGTCGTGCTACATACGGCGGACGGGAAGACATGTGGAGTGATCTGTGCAGCGGCTCTGTAGACAACGAAACTATCACGTGCCTGGAGTCATCGCGTTTGAGATCGCTTCAACGAAGGGGATTTTACATCTCTCAATTAGTAAATGGACTCCTCCTGCTATCAGATAGGCGCGTCTACGAAAGTCTCGATGTGATGACATTTGAGGAAAGATCCGCCTTCAGAGTATCAAGCCGGAAGACGACTACTGACGTCGGCTTGATCTCGGATGGCTCTGTCGTCACTTTCGTCGGTAGAAATTTCAAGGACTCTCGTGATTCGAAATTATTTGTATCAAACCCTATCGGTGGAACAAGGCGGTTCTCGTGTGACGCGATCGAGCAGATGAGGTTGCCGTGGCTAACCGAGGTGCATCTCTTTGCGGGGGTTGACGGAGGAATCCTCGTATCAATAGAGGACTCAAGGCCGAAGAAACAGTCGCGCCTGCTACTTCTCTCTCCCGCACCGCTATCGAAAGAGTCGCCCTCAGACGTTATCGGCACCTGTAAGCCGATCAATTAATTGAAAGGATGCCGACCGAGTTACCACCAGTGGTAGCCCGGTCGGCCTCGCCGAAGCTGATACCTCAGAGCATCCGCGGTCTTTCACGAAACCTGATGTAAGGCCAATCTCACCATCCCTCGCGTCAGTGCACCCCTCAACACGCGCACAACTTTCAGCGCGGCACCGCGAATACCCACTACTCAACCCAACATGCGGAGAATTTCATGCGTACCCTAAGACGGAAATCAAAAACTCAAGCGTTGTTCTCATATCGAAGATCATCGGTCCCCCGTCTAAAGCCAGGTGAGATCATCTCCCTCCGCGATAGGCAACAAATTATTACCGACGGGATTTACAAAGTAGAGGACGATGCCGGAGATCTCCTGCACCTCTCGCTAGGGGATACTCTCTTCGGCGTTTCCAGGCGCGCTGTCGAGATTCTTGAGCGTGGTCTTCCTGAGCCTGAGTCGTGGCGTAACCGGGAAATAGAACATCTTCGATATTCGTCGTTTGCCTGTGAATGCGAGCTTTGCCGTATGAGACTTGCTCAGTTGGAGGGGTGCGTTTCTCGCGAAGGGGCGGTTGCCGTGTGGAATTGAGGGATCATCTATGGTGGCGCGAAAAGCATCTACGTTAATGGCCTGGCAACCGTCTGCAAGATCGCCAACTCAATTGGTGCACACTTGCGGGGCGCTGTTGAAAAATCTACCCTTTACACATCACACGGGGCACAGTAAGCCACGGTTGGTCCTTTGCTGGGTGAGGCAGGCTCGTTTGAGCAACAGCTACCGGAAAACCCGAATTTCCTTACATCGCTGAAGTGCCTTATCAGCCGTGAGGAGCAGTAGATTCCCCTCTGCAGCTGTCGCCGCAATAATCCGGTCTGCTGGGTCTTGATTCATGGTTTCAATCTCTCGGGAACGTATCAGTATCGAAGCTGACACGCTCACTTCTCGCACTTGAAGTGCCTGCAGCGCAGCCTGAATCCATACTCGAGGAGTACTTGACGAGGGAATTCTGCCTCGTTCAAGGAGCAAGTGAGCCTCCCACTGGCTGATGGCGCTGAGATGCAGCTCGGTTGTGGTCTCCTCTATTTTCTGGCGAAATTTTTTTGGTAGCTCTTTGGCACCCGTCAGATACCAGATCCATATATGCGTATCGAGGAGAACCTTCACTCGCCCAACGCCTCCCATTTTACGCCGGGTATCGGCTCAAGAAGATCTCCAAGTGGCCCCGTCAGCGACTCCTTCATGGCGCCGAAAGCATTCTTTGGTCGCTTCTGCCCGGCTGGATAAACAATCGCGAGGGGTTCGCCGTTTTTGAGGATCTCTATCGGTTCACCGCTTTTGCGAACCTGCTCGAGCAGGCGGAGGCAGGTGGCTTTGAATTCGGAGACGTTTATTTTATCCATAGTATGACTATAGTCACTTATAGTGACTATAGTCAACTGATCAATACTACCCCTTGTCGTACTTGGTGGCGAGCGCCCCTACGAGCGCAGAAACGAAGATAATCACAACTCGCGATTTACTACCGGAGAAAAAACCATCAGCAGGTGATAGTTTCGGCCAGGGTTTACGACCGTGCAGCACGGTCCCAAAGATTTTCCCTGCCCTTCTCGTCAAGAAGAAACGCTTCCGCCCGACCCGCAAGTAAATCCCGTGCCTGCGATCGATTCAATTCCGGCGGCACGACAATAACGGCCGCGCAAGCTTGAAGACCAGCCTCTTTGGGGCGGGGGCATGGCCATAAAACAGGTAAGCCGGTCATCTGGTTGGTGAGCACTACTGCAGCATCAACACCGAGATTAAGCGGCGAGCCTTTCTTGAAATCGTCTACTACAATGATCCCCCCGTCGGGGTGAATCAGACCTATGGCGTTCGCCAGATCCATTAATGAATTTGGTAGCGAATGATTGCCATCTACCACCACGAGCCTCATCGTACCCGCGAGGCTTCCGAGGGAGAGGGTGAATGAATCTCCGAGGATTTGATGAACACGGCCCGCCGTAGCAGGGTCGGCCCGAAAAATGTCGCCAATCTGCTCATCGGTTGCGACCCCAATATTCACCCGGTATCTAATGTTGTTGCTGTCGGGTTTGCCCCTCGCGACATCGAGGAGCTCGGTCGGCAGATCGATTGTCACCACCTCCGTATGCTCGCTCTCCTGGGCTATAAGATGCTCAATTCGACCTCGCGCGGTACCGAATACAAAGGCGGTCTCAGGCTTGAGGGCCCTGACAATTTGAACAATCACGGCTGCGGCCTCGCCAGGTGCAGTGCCGTAATTCTCCGTCGCTTTGGCGTATTCAGTAAGCTCCTCCAGAAGCTCGGGAGTTGGAGGCACATACCCTGGAATCGCCCGCGCTAACACCGCTTCATTGGCTGGGAGAATGGGAGTCGCGAATGGAAGGACAGTATTCGGATCGATCGCTGAGAGAACATCTCGATCCCAATTCTTTTCGAGGTGTCGTGCAACAATGCCCGCTACTACCTCAACTCTTTCGTTAGTGATGTTTTGCCATTTCTCCACTGCCGGTTGAGAAGTCTCTGGACTTACTGAATTGAGTGGATTCGATGAAGAAGATGGTGATGCACCTGACATAATACCCCACAGATTTTTATGCTTGAAATGCCCGCTTGGCGGCCGAAGTCAGATCAAGCAAACTCGATCAGTATACTCTTTGGGTGACTTTCATGTCTACAGCTGACGCCTCTCGCCTGGAGGCTACATCTCTGTCAAAGCCAGCTCATGGCCCCAATGGTAATCGATCAGACCTCGGTGGTACTAATACCTACCCTTCCTCCTCCAACAACTTCACAATCGCCGAAAAATCCTCCTCCCCCAACCCAGCCCTCTCAGCCGCACGCAGCTGCTCACTAACAGTTGCAAGAAGTTGGTACTCCACCCCTTCAGTAGTTTTTTCAAGCAACCGAAGATCCTTCGCCATATGCTTCACCGAAAACTGCGGAGAAAAATCGCCTGTCAGAAGCTTCTGCTCCTTCAACGCCGCAAGCCCAGAGTAAGACGCGTTCATTTTAAACACTGAGTAGAAAAGCTCATCAGAGATCCCCGCAGAACGACAGATGGTGATAGCCTCAGCGAGCGCCGTCATTGCGCTTACGATCTGCAGGTTCATTGATAGTTTGATAGTGCACGCCTGCACATTAGTACCGATCTGAAACTGCGCTTGCGAGAGACGCTTTACATACGGTAATACGCCTTCAATCGCCGAAGGGTCTCCACCGAGAAAGAAAATAGTTTTCCGATCCTTTGCAGCTGGAAGACTTCCGGTGAACGGTGCCTCGACATAGATCGCGCCGGTCTCCTCGACCAACGCCTTTAGATGATTACTCGTCGCTGGATCAATCGTCGCTGACTGAACTACGGCGTGGCTGCTTGAGAGCTTTGGAAGAAGCTT
>JAYVGZ010000292.1:0-6385 GCA_043771805.1 Pseudomonadota bacterium | reverse complement strand
GATCAGCTCGTTGTCGACAAAAGGTTCGCCTGACTACAAAAGTTGTTCTCGTAACACCTTTGATTTGTGAACAAAAATATACCCGTGAACGGATACGGTCTCCCAAGGGGCATTCGGTAAAGAGTGTTGATTCAGATTGTTAGCCGAATTGGTCGTAACCTGATGCAAATCGTCCGGTCCAGCTGACATGTGTTCATAAGCTGGTCGCATTTCACCCTGAGCGGCTGCGGAGGTTTTTATGACGAGAGTTATTTCTGCTGTTCTGTTTTCGGCCTTAGGTTTTGGATCTACCATCGGATTAGCGGTGGCAGAGTCGCCTGTCTACGCGGCTACGGCGGCCCAAGCGAAGAACTGTGGTGCGCTCGCAATCGCAATCCGCGAAGCAAAGGCAGATCCAACTAAACAGGTTGAAGCCTTCCAACGAGCCTCACAGTATATCGAAGCTCTCACTCAGATGCGTACAGAGTTAGAGGGGGAAGATCGTAAGGCTGCATTAGAGAGAAAGGAAGAGTGTAAAAAGGCGATAGGAGTAAGTTAATTTCCAGCCTTACAATCTTAGAATCTAGTAAGTGCCCCGTTGTGTTGCTCTGTTCTATTTCCTCTAAATCATTGACGTCTTAATCCCGGCCTGGTACCACCACCCTGTCACAAGCGCCAGGGAAGTACGGTGTAATTCCGTCGCGGGCCCGCCGCTGTATCTGGGGGAGATGGTTTCTACGTAGTCCACTGCCAAAGCTAAGCCGCATAGAGCGGAAAGTCAGGTGGGAAGGACGAAGCCTTGAGTACCCAGTAGCCAGAAGACCTTCTTGTGATCACCGTTTCGTGCAGCTCTCGTGGATTGGGGCGGCGAAAAATACACCTATGTATGATCTGCCCCAGGGAGGGCTTCGCACCATGTTAAACGTGTATCCGCGTTCTGGATCGCTTCGTGTTGCCATCGCTTGTTTTGCGGTGCAATTTATTTCGAGTCAGCAATCCTTCCTCGCAGCTCAGACCAAGGAAGCTACTCTCGATGAAGTTGTCGTCACGGCGAGTAGAATTGACACCAAGAAGTCTCAGGTGGCCAGCTCTGTGACTGTCATCACTGCTGAAGAGCTGATCAAGGGGCAGTACCGCTCGGTAGCGGAGGCACTCCGTCAGGTGCCGGGCGTGGATATCGTTCAAAGCGGGCCGGTCGGCGGCAATGTTGCAGCGTTCATCCGTGGAGCCAACAGTGAGCACACGCTGGTGTTGCTTGACGGAATCGAGCTCAACAATCCAGCGACAACCAATCGAGCCTTTAATTTGGCGAATTTAACTTTAGAAAACGTTGATCGTATCGAGATTCTACGAGGGCCGCAGAGTACTCTCTACGGCTCCGATGCTCTTGGGGGTGTCATCAATATTATTACGAAAAGAGGAGCCGAGGGTTCAAACGGGTTTGTCTCCTCTGAGGCTGGTTCTTACGAGTCTTTCACGCAGGTAGGAGGATTCACCTACGGCGCGCAGGATCTCGATGTATCGGCGGGTATCACACGGCAAGATGTGGGAAATATTTCAGCGGCGAGCGCCCGCACCGGAAACAGGGAACACGATGGATACGAGAATACATCGCTTACGGGTCGTGTTGCTTACAACGCGTCAGAGCTTTTGGACCTCTCTATTTCGACCCGCTACGGGCAGTCAGGAGCAAGCCTCGATAATAGCGGAGGCGCAGGGGGGGATGATCCGAACAGACGCCTGCGCAACGATGAGTTCTTTACGATTGCACAAGCGAAGACACATCTACTTGATGACACACTTTCACAGGTGTTTTCTCTCTCTTATTCAAATCACGATCTGTCAGACAATAACGACCCTGATGTGGCGCACCCGATAGATCTCACTCGATCGTCCTATAGCGGAGACCTCTTCAAGATGGACGCCCACAACAATTGGAAGATATCTGAGTATTTTTCGTTAGTTCTCGGCGGGCAAACCGAACGCGAGCGAGCGTCTTCTGAGTATCTTTCTGAAAGTGCCTTCGGACCATTCGAAGACAACTTAGGCGGGCAAAGTGCACGTACAAATGCTTTATATTCGGAAGGAAAGGTATCTTGGCACGAAGATGCTTCAATCGATCTCGGTCTTCGAGTAGACGATCACTCCATTTTCGGTAGTGCAACGACCTATCGAATAGCGCCGGCGGTATTCGTTACCTCGTCGACAAAGCTCCGAGGAACAGTTGGAAATGGCTTTAAGGCTCCCTCACTAGTGCAGCTCTATTCTAGCTTCGGAAACAGTGATCTAGAGGCAGAGCGAAGCACCGGGTGGGACGTCGGAGTTGATCAAGAAGTATGGGGGAAAGATGTAACAGTGTCAGGAAGCTTTTTTCACAACAGCTTTGATAATTTGATCTCCTTCAACTCATCAACATTCGTACTCGAAAATATTGCTCGATCGCACACGCAAGGTTTTGAATTCTCGGGTGATTGGCAGATAGTAGAAGGTCTGACGGCGAAAACCACTTACACCTACACGGAATCAGAGGATGAAGACACCGGCGAATCACTCCTTCGCCGTCCCCGAAATAAGGGATCAGTTACCTTGACGTACGCGCCTACCGAAGCGTTTCAGGTGTACGTGAAATGGCAAGGGTACGGCGGACGCTTCGACAACGACTTCTCTGGGGCAACCGCAACGCGAGTAAGGCTAGGTGGGTATGGGCTCCTCGATATTGGAGGCTCCTATACTCTGACAAAATCCCTCTCTCTTTTCGCGCGCCTAGATAACGTATTCGATAAGGAGTACGAAACTGTACTTGGTTACGGCAACTTCGGTGCGGCGGCGTTCGGCGGTGTTAAGTTTTCACTTTAGCGGAGCGTTTCAGAACACAGAATGAAATCTTTGCTGGCTCTGTTGGCGTTCTTTTTTCCCGTGGTGGCGACAGTAGCAGAATCTTCTTCGTGCTTTAGGATTGTATCTCTCGCCCCGAGCATTACGGAGGTTCTGTTTGAGCTCGGTCTGGGAGGTAATGTTGTTGGAGTTACTAGGTACTGTCGCTTCCCGCCAGAATCTACCCTTATAAAGAAGGTTGGGGGATTCTTCGATCTCAACGCGGAAGCCATCTTTTCTTTGAAACCATCAAAGGTCTTCGCTCTTGGAGAGAGCGACTCAACGATAGCGTCATTGAAGACTCTCGATCTTTCTGTCGTCACCCTCGATCATATGACCGTCAACGGCATAAAAAAGAGCATAGAAATAGTCGCTAGAGAGTGTGGTGTCGGTGATCGAGCTGAGAAAGTCTTAGCTGACCTTGCAGCTCGCGAAGAGCAGATTGCCCGGCGGGCAAAGGGCACCAAACGACTAAAGGTCCTGGTGAGCGTCGGAAGAACGAGAAGTGGCAGTGCCGTGTCGGGTATCTATGTATCCGGGCAAGATGGTTTTTATACGGGAGTACTCGATCTTCTTGGAGCGGAGAATGTGAATTCGAGGAAAACGATAGCGGTGCCAACAGTTTCCTCTGAGGGAATTTTAGCCCTGAATCCTGACGCTATCGTTGAGATAGTTAACGTAGACGACCAAGCAGACTCGGAAGCTCCTGAAAATTTTTGGCGACAATTTAAGGCGGTCACTGCCGTTCGCGACGACCGAATTGTAGAAGTGACGACGGATTATGGTAGCATTCCTGGGCCTCGTTACATCCTGCTAGCAGAGATGTTGGCAGAAAAGCTTTTTCCCGCGAGATAGAATGCAAACGCTTGAGATAGATAACATCTCTCACTCGATCTCTGGCGTGCCGGTAGTACGCGATCTGTCGATGACAGTTGCGCCAGGCGAGTGGATTGCTGTTCTTGGAGCAAACGGCGCCGGCAAAAGCACCCTTTTGCGTATTGCTGCAGGGCTTGTGTCGCCGCGACAGGGCCAGGTGCACTTTGAAGGATCGCTGCTCGCTACTTTCTCCCGTGCCGAGGTTGCAAGGCGGATAAGCCTCGTGCCTCAGCGTATTTCGACGGTCCCAGAGTTCACCGTCGCAGAATTTTTGCAGCTCAGTCGCGGAGTGCACACGGCGGAAACCCCGCTCGGCTCAAGCATTTTCTTCCCCGAAGCGCTCTACACCCGATCTCTTACACAGCTAAGTGGAGGCGAATTGCAGCGGGCGCTGATCGCAGGAGCATTAGCGCAAGGGGCGCGATTGTTACTTCTTGACGAACCAACCAACAACCTTGACCCTTCCGCACAGACGGAGCTCCGAGATCTTTTTATCAATTTAAGGAGCAAGCAGGAGCACTCGTGCCTATTCGTCACGCACGATATAACGCTGGCGATGCGTTGCGTCGATCGGATTGTTATGATGCGTGATGGTGTAGTGATTTGGAGTGGTGAGCCGAGAAGCCCCGAGTTACTAAGTGCGTTGGAAGCCGGTTTTGCGACTCGATTTGTGAAGATGACGCACCCGCACTCTGACTACGATATCGTGGTTCCAGGTTAGGAGGCTCGTACCATGAAAGTATCTACTCCACAGGACGACTCTGGGCGTGCTTTTGCAGTTGTGTTGTTTCTCTCCTGTGTCAGCGCGCTCATGCTCGTCGCAGTGTCAATGATGCTCGGAGTCACCACAATTACTCCGAGCGCCGTCCTCAACGACGTTGATATCCGAGAGATTTTTGTAACGCTCCGAGTTCCTCGAGTATTGTTCGGATTCTTGATTGGGGGAGCGCTAGCGGTAGTGGGCACTGCCTATCAGGCACTCTTTCGAAATCCCTTAGCCAGCCCATTTTCGTTGGGAATCTCTTCAGGAGCGGCACTGGCTGCGTCGGTAGCGATGCTTATTGGCACTGTCTCTCCAGTCTTCACGGTACCACTATGCGCAATAGCCGGAGCCGTGTGTGCTATCGGAGTAGTGCTCCGTATCGGTGCTGGACGGCGTGGAGACGAAGGCGCGTTTCTACTGCTCGCTGGGGTGGTTGTAAGCCTCTTCTGCTCAAGTTTTCTGACACTTCTCCAATATCTGAGCGACTACGCCCAACTCTTTCGTGTCACGCGTTGGATGATGGGTGGTGTGATGGTCGTAAGTTATACGGAGCTACTACTAGTTGGCACTCTTGTGATTGGTGGAGCGGCCTGGTTACTAAGACACAGCCGCGACTTCGACCTCATGCTGTTTGGAGATGAAATGGCAGCCGTCAAAGGCGTCAATGTTCGCCAGCTTTATCGACGTACATTTTTGATAACCTCGGTAATCATCGGCCTTGTGGTTGCACTTTGCGGAGTAATTGGGTTTGTGGGTATTATCGTGCCAGCAATAGCGAGGCTCCTTGTTGGGATTAAGCACCGGTACCTGTTTCCGCTATCCTTTCTTTTTGGTGGAGAATTGGTAGTTCTATGCGATCTTCTTGGGCGCATCTTAGTGCCACCTTATGAGATCCCGGTTGGCGTTTTCACTGCAGTAATCGGAGGCCCGATTTTTGTTTGGCTATTGGTTCGTTCTCGTGGCGCTAACTTTATCTGAAGGCGCAGGCCACACGGTGGGTCTTGTAAGGGGTGTTTATGACAGAGGATGCTGATTTACGAAAAAAAGACCTCGCCTACTGGCGTGAGCGGCTTACTCCCGACCAATTCCAAATCACACGTGAAGGTGGAACCGAGCGTGCCTTCACCGGAAAGTATAACGGTCATAAGGCAGACGGCTTTTACCACTGCTCAAACTGTGAGGTCCCGCTCTTTAGCTCCGAAACGAAGTACGATTCCGGTAGTGGCTGGCCGAGTTTTTGGCGTGCTGTCGATGATGCAGCTATTGAGTGTATTACGGATCGTTTACACGGCATGGTTCGAATTGAGGTCCGGTGCAACCGCTGCGGCGCTCATCTTGGTCACGTATTCGACGACGGTCCTACACCGACTGGACAGAGGTTCTGTATCAATTCGGCGAGCCTCGTGCACGAAAAAGATAGGGACAAGAGTTAGGGCTTTCCGAAATTCTGCGTCCACCAGATCCTTCCATTTGGATCGATTGCACACCCCACACCAGTCTCGGTCCATTGCGAACTCAAGAGATTTTGGCGGTGGCTCGGGCTCTCGAGCCATCCTTCCAGTGCTGCTTCCATAGTTGGAAAACCAGAAGCGATGTTTTGCGCCATCCCAGTTCCTTTGTATCCTGCTGCAAAAAGTTCCTGCAGCCAGCCCGTATGTACCAGCGAGCCAAGCTCAGCCATGCTAAGGGCATGCCTCTGCGCAGCATTGGTCAAGGCTTCGTTGAGCGTAAGAGCTGGAGCGCCCGCGACTTCCGTTCGGACTATGTTCGTGAGTGAGAGAACGTTGGAAATAAGGAGAGTGGGGCACACTTTTAATCCGGAAGGAGAGGGGGGCGCGCCGACTGGTACGTCAGGGGATATTTCCGGCGGAGTGATAATTTTTGCTGGGCGGG
>JAYVGZ010000291.1:0-3943 GCA_043771805.1 Pseudomonadota bacterium | reverse complement strand
GCAGTCAACGAGCGATCAGCTCGTTGTCGACGAAAGGTTCGCCTGACTGCAAAAGTTGTTCTCGTAACACCTTTGATTTGTGAACAAAAATATACCCGTAAACGGATACACGGGATTACGCAGTATTCGGTGCGAGAAAAACCATGAGCACAGCCTCACCAAAAAAAACCTCCTACCCAGATGTTACACCGCAGCCGAAATACGCTCAGATTGAAGAGAATATTCTTGCACTGTGGAAAGAGCGTGGCACATTTCAACGAAGCGTCGACTTCAGAGCACCAGGAGAGTCTGGCAAGAACGAATACGTTTTCTACGATGGCCCGCCGTTTGCGAACGGACTTCCCCACTATGGTCATCTACTGACCGGATACATCAAAGATATAGTTCCTCGCTTCCAGACAATGCGCGGAAAGAAGGTGGAACGTCGCTTCGGGTGGGATTGTCACGGCCTTCCCGCCGAAATGGAGTCTGAAAAAGAGTTAAAGATCTCAGGACGGCTTCAGATCACTGAGTACGGCATCGATAAGTTTAACGACCACTGCCGCACTTCAGTTCTACGGTACACTAAGGAGTGGGAGCGATATGTGACCCGCCAGGCACGGTGGGTGGACTTCGGGAATGACTTTAAGACGATGGATCTTCCCTACATGGAATCCGTCATGTGGGCCTTCAAGGCGTTGTGGAATAAAGGGCTCGTGTATGAAGGCTTTCGCGTCATGCCCTACTCCTGGGCTTGCGAGACCCCTCTTTCGAATTTTGAAATTCGCCTCGATAATTCCTACCGCGAGCGCCAAGATCCGGCGCTAACTGTCGCTCTCCGCGCTGCCGAAAACCACGAGGGCAAACCTCTCAATTTTCTAATCTGGACGACGACTCCTTGGACTCTTCCCTCGAACCTAGCAGCAGCCGTGGGTGCTGAGATTGAGTATTCGATCATTGAATTAAACGACCAACGGCACGTGCTTGCAACCGCTGCGCTCGCACGGTACGAGAAAGAGCTGTTGGGTCACTCGGTTATAGGTACGGTCATCGGCGCCGACTTGGTCGGGAAGAAGTATGAGCCGCTATTCCCCTACTTTAAAGACACACACAATGCGTTTCAAATCCTTGCAGGCGCCTTTGTCTCGACAGAAGACGGCACCGGTATTGTCCACATGGCACCGGGATTCGGCGAGGACGACCAGACCCTTTGTACCGCCAACAACATACCTACCGTCGTTCCGGTTGATCACCGTGGCTGCTTCACTGCAGAAGTTCCTGAGTACGAGGGCCAACAGGTTTTCGACGCGAACAAGTCAGTGATACGCGATCTCAAAGACCGCGGTGTAGTGATTCGTCACGAAACCTACCTGCACAACTACCCACACTGTTGGCGTACCGATACACCGATTATCTACAAGGCACTCAGTTCTTGGTACGTAAAAGTCTCTGCGTTCAAAGACCGAATGGTCGAGCTGAACAAGGAGATCCGCTGGATCCCCGAACATATCCGTGACGGTCAGTTTGGCCGTTGGCTTGAGAATGCGAGGGATTGGTCTATCAGTCGCAATCGGTTCTGGGGTGCGCCTATTCCTCTCTGGAAGAGTGATGATCCGGCATATCCGCGTATCGATGTGTACGGCAGCATCGATGAGATCGAACGTGATTTCCGAGTACGGCCTACTGACTTACACCGACCCTTTATCGATCAGCTCACACGACCAAACCCGGATGACCCAACGGGCAAGAGTAAGATGGTGCGTGTTGAAGAGGTCCTCGACTGTTGGTTTGAATCTGGTTCAATGCCGTTTGCGCAGGTTCACTATCCGTTTGAGAATCGAGAGTGGTTCGAGAATCATTGCCCAGCTGACTTTATAGTAGAATACGTCGCCCAAACTCGCGGCTGGTTCTATACGATGATGGTGCTTGGCACCGCCCTGTTTGATCGCCCCCCATTTAAGAATTGCCTGTGCCACGGCGTTGTACTTGATGAGAACGGCCAAAAACTGAGCAAGCGATTAAAAAACTATCCAAGCCCGGAAGTCGTGTGCAACACACACGGCGCTGATGCGCTACGGTGGTTTCTCGTCTCTTCTCCGATAGTTCGAGGCGGAGACCTTCTGATCGATAAAGAGGGGAAAGGGATCGCAGAGATCGTACGAACTGTGCTTAACCCCATCTGGAACGCCTATTATTTCTTCACTTTGTACGCAAACTCTGACGGAATACAGGCCTCCTTCGACACTTCCTCTGATGTCGCCATCGATCGATACATAATCTCAAAGACCCACGACCTGATCTCTACAGTAGAAGAGCGAATGGAGGTCTACGATCTTCCTGGCGCGTGTCAGGCAACGTTGCAGTTCATCGATGCACTCAACAACTGGTATATCAGAAGAAGTCGGGATCGATTCTGGAAACAAGAGCAAGACAGCGACAAACGCCACGCCTACAATACACTCTACTCGGTGCTTACCACGCTGTGTAAAGTAGTAGCGCCTCTGTTACCCCTCATCTCAGAAGAGGTCTATCGTGGGTTAACGAGCGAGGAGAGCGTGCACCTCGTGGACTGGCCGAAGGCAACGGATTTTCCATCGAACCCGCAGCTTGTGCGGGATATGGATAAAGTGAGGGAGGTATGCTCGGCAGCACTTGCTGTTCGAGAGTCGAATAGTCTGCGCACTCGCTTACCCCTTCAGACCCTCACTGTTGCAGGTAAAGGCGTCGAGACTCTCTCTGCATACACGGCGATCATTGCAGAGGAACTAAACGTGAAGCACGTAGAGCTGACTCCTACGTTTGATGCATTCGGTTCATTTCAACTCCAGGTGAACCCTCGTGAGCTTGGGCCTAAGCTGGGTGAGTCGATGAAGAGTGTTTTGGCTGCCAGCAAAGCGGGGCAATGGTCGCTTCAGCCTGACGGAAGTATAGGTATCGCTGGGAAGACTCTTACGCCGTCCGAGTACCTTTTAAAACTTAAACTCAACCAAGGAGTCGCCGGAGAAGCACTTCCCGGTAACGACGCGCTAGTGGTTCTTGATATCGTAGTGACCCCTGAGCTCCGGGACGAAGGCACCGCCCGAGATCTTGTACGTCTTGTACAACAGGCCCGTAAGAGTGCTGGGCTTCACATTGCTGATAGAATTGAACTGCACATCGAGGCAGCACAAGAGCAACTTCTGGTGCTGGATAAACACAGGGGCTACATCTGTGAGCAGGTATTGGCCTCTTCCTTGGCCCTCTCGGGAACCGTCGGAGAAGGCTTTACGGTGGAAGAGTCGACACTATCGGATGCGCCTTGCCGCGTGTATCTCCGAAAGAGTAGCTCCTAACGAGCACTGAAGGGAGGTGATGTAGCGCTAACTCGTTGCATCAATTATTGAATCGCCTAGCAGATTCTTCTTCATCGTTCACCTCAACTATCCCGACATACCTGCCGACTCCTTCAAGGGGAGGTATGAGATTCCTATGAAATTCGAAGTCGTCAACGGCGAAACCGAACACATCACCCTCAGTGGCCGTCGCGTTAGGAATCCTACGGTCTTGATCCGTGTAGGTGGAATTTCGTTCTCTAAACAAGCTCTTCTCCTTGGTGTCGCCCTGGCGTTGTGCCAAGTCTTCGATGGTATCCTCACCTTCTTTGGCCTCTATCTGCTTGGCGTCGAGATGGAGGGTAACAGTTTTATTCGGATGCTGATCACCGCGTACGGTGCAGCACCGATACTGGTCGCTATTAAGATGGGAGCTATCGCTCTCGTCGTTATCCTTACCGCTCATGCACACCGTAGGCGGTGGGTGCGCCCCCTTATTCTGATAATGGTAACGATCTACGTAGTACTCGCGGTGGTACCTTGGGTATACATCATCTCCGATCATGTTGCTCATCATGGTTCTGCGGCTGCCGTGTAACAGGTATCCGGTATCCGGTAGGCGTTCAGGGGGTGGAGTTGAAGTCCGAGCAGCG
>JAYVGZ010000290.1:0-2748 GCA_043771805.1 Pseudomonadota bacterium | reverse complement strand
TTAACGTGTTCCCGTTATATCCTGTCAATCGCGACACGACAACGGCTTCACTCCGACTCGCTTAATCCGTACTCTTTCAGTTTGTACAGTAGAGCGCGGTGACTAATCTCAAGAATTTTTGCCGCGTGTGTTCTATTGCCACGGGTCTGCCTGAGCGCTCTAGTAATGAGGTCAACCTCCAGATCGCGAGAGCGTTGTTTGATAGAGAGATTCGCTTGGTCGGCAGTGTTTACCACCGGCGCCTTGGTTAATCCCGATTTCTGAGGTGCAAGAACCTGATCGGGTAGCGTCTCAAGATCGATCTGATCGTCAACAGAGAGGACGAGCGTCCTCTCAATACAATTTTCGAGTTCGCGGGCGTTACCACGCCACTCGTAATCGACGAGAATTTTCATGACCTCAGGCGAGACCCGCTTCGGCTTAATCCCCAGCCGCTTACTGTGCTTCTGCATGAAATGCTCGATCAACAGGGGGATGTCCTCCTTTCGTTCTCTTAAGGGAGGTAGGTGGATCGACACCACATTCAACCGATACAGGAGATCTTCACGAAAGCGCCCCTTCTTTACGTCAGCGTCGAGATCTCGCAACGTAGCCGAAATAACGCGGACGTCGATCGGGATTAAGTCTTCATCTCCGACTCTTCTAATCGCGCGCTCCTGGAGAGTTCTGAGGAGTTTTACTTGCAGATGGAGGGGGAGCTCTCCCACCTCATCGAGAAAGAGAGTGCCACCGTGAGCCTCCTCAAAGAGACCCTTCTTATCTCGAGAGGCATCAGTAAAAGCGCCACGTTTGTGGCCAAAAAGTTCGGACTCCATCAAATTCTCTGGAATGGCACCGCAGTTTATCGCGATAAATGGCTTCCCGCGCCTAGGAGAATTTTCATGGATGGCGCGAGCAAAAAGTTCCTTTCCCGTACCGGACTCCCCGGTAATAAGTGTGGTGGTATTGAACTGCGAGAGGCGTTTGACGGTTTCAAAGATGGCCTTGAACAGGTCGCTTTGCGCGACAATGCTTCCAAAGGAGTATCGTCGTGCGATTGTCTCTTTCAGAGCGAGGTTTTCTTTGCGCAGCCGCTCTCGTTCCTCAAACTTACGGAGCACAAAAAGAAGCTCATCCGGCAGAAGGGGTTTCGACAGATAGTCGTACGCACCAAATTGCACAGCTTGATTAACGATGCTTGTATCTCCGTACGCCGTCATCAAGATAATCGGCACTCGCGTTCCACACTGAGCCAATAAATCTAACCCCGACATCCCTGGCAAACGCAAATCACACAGAACAAGATCGAAGGACCCCTTAGCAATTTGTCGCATCCCTTCGTCGCCCGCTGCGACTGTAGTGGCGGAGTATCCTGAGCTTTCGAGCACCGCCTGAAGCGACTTGCGGATCTCCGTGTCATCATCGATGACCAAAATATTCAGAGATGGTGGTGTCGCTGCTGGCTCTTCGGTCATTAGTGGCCCGCAATGCTCCAAGACATTGGAATCTCGTGCTCTACCAGAATGTGGTAGATGCCACTCGCGTCCAAAACAAAAGCCATTAGTCCAGCCACTAGGTACGGGCCAAAGGGGATGTAGTTCGAAAGTCCCTGTCGTTTGATAAGAGCGGTTCCAATCCCAATTACTGAGCCGAGCATCGAGCCAATGAATATCGTGAACCAGGCACACTCAAGGCCGAAGATTGTCCCGATCATGGCGAGAAGCTTTACGTCGCCGAGCCCGAGGCCGTCTTTCTTTCGAATCTTCAGGTACAGCCACAGTACAGAGTAAAGAAGACCTGCTCCTCCGAGTAGGCCGAAGGCCGAATCCAGCAGCGTTGGGGCGAAAGGTGTGTGTAACAAGAGGTCGTCTACAGGACTGCAGAATTCGTTGATTGCAGCGAGAATCAAACCGATGACTGTTCCCGGGTAGGAAATGACATTTGGGATGATCATGTAGTCGAGGTCGATGAAAGCCACTACGATCATTGCCGCTAGGACAACGAAGGCGGTTACCCCTGTAGGAGTAAGGCCGAAGCGAAGGTAGCAAAGAACGCAGACCGCACCTGTAAATGCCTCTATGAACGCGTATCGAAATGGAATCTTAGCCTTACATAAGCCGCAGGCGCCTCCTAGTATGACCCACGAAACGATCGGAATGTTGTGCCACCAAAGGAGCTGTTTTTGGCATTTCGGGCAGAACGATCGAGCGGGAGTCAGCAGTGAAACTGGTTCTGCCGGAACGGGGATAACTCCCTCGAAAACTGGCTCGTACCTACCAACCGGAATTCGGTAAGCGCACACGCTTAAGAAACTGCCTATGATGGCGCCGAAAATAAAACAGAGAGTTATAATTGTTGCGGCTGATTCCATGGCGCTCCTGAAAGTTTGATTCTGCAAAGAGGTAATACGGTGTAAAGAATTTGCATAGTGGGTGATCGAGAATCTCTAGAGTTTGCGGGTAGGTTATTTGCCGGGAAATCCTGGGCGATTGCGGGCTCGTAGAGAGTAGCTGAGAGGCTGGGATGTCTTTTTTGCGTAGGGAATCCCAAAATGGCTACGCTGATTTTTAGCCGAGGTCAAAGAGATACCTGTTGAAACCATTAGTATTGTGTAATACAATAACTAGATATGCAGGACTTCAGGGTTCTTCTTCCGCAGTTCGAAAAGTAGTAAGCGTTCAGGGGGTGGAGTTAAAGTCCGAGCAGCGTCCGGCCCCTCAGGGGCGGATTTGCGGATGCAAATCCGGGGTGAAAACAACTAGCCGTTCA
>JAYVGZ010000289.1:0-8628 GCA_043771805.1 Pseudomonadota bacterium | reverse complement strand
GAATATGGATGAATACAGTAAAGAGTACTGTGTCTCAGAAAAATTGCTGGCGGCGCTGGCTCCCGAGAGCGTTGTCCTTCACCCCGGACCCATGAACAGAGGCACCGAGATTTCGGGTGAGGTTGCGGATGGACCCCGCTCACTCGTGAGGCGGCAAGTTAAGAACGGTGTGGCAGTGCGTATGGCAGTTCTCTTTCTTCTAGCAGCCAGTTCCTCTCGTCAAGGGGCACTTGATGCCTCGGGTGACGAGCCAGGGGTAACCCATGAGCAGTAGTGGTAAGCCAACAGTCATCTATGGCGGATGTGTCATTGACGCGGAGCAGGGAATAGAGGGCTCCTTCGATCTGTTGGTCGCCGACGGTATTATTAAGGCGATTGAGAAACCGAAAGTATTGGACAATCTAGCTGATGCAGAGCGAATCGATGCCTCTAACAAATGGGTGATTCCAGGGTGCATTGATCTTCACGTTCATCTTCGTGAGCCTGGCGAAGAGTGGAAAGAGACAGTTCAGACAGGGGCTGAAGCGGCTGCGCTCGGAGGGTTCACCTCTATCTGCAGCATGCCGAACACAAGGCCGGCAAATGATAGTGAGGAAGTAACCCGATTCATTTTGGAGAAAGCTGCGCAAGCTGGTGCTGCGCGTGTGCTTCCGATCGGGGCAATCTCAATGGGGCGGGAAGGAAAGCAGTTGGCGCCTTACTCTGAGCTTGCGAAAGCCGGATGTGTGGCCTTTTCTGATGACGGAGATCCGGTATGGGATGCAGGCTTGATGCGCCGTGCGCTCGAGTGGTGCCTGATGCTAGGGCTACCCCTTGCGTGTCATGAGGAAGACAAAAGTTTAAGCTGCGGTGGCTGTATGAACGAGTCCCCTCGGTCACTACGGCTTGGCCTAAAAGGTTTTCCAAAGGTGGCTGAAGACGTAATGATAGCACGTGACATTGAGCTTGCATTAGCAACAGATGGAAAAGTTCATATCTGTCACGTTACGACGGCCCGGGGTGTAGAGCTCATTCGCAGAGCGAAGAATGACGGAATTAAGGTGACCTGCGAGGTTGCTCCGCACCATCTAGCGCTCTCTGAGGCTACAGTCGAAGGTTACGATACTAACTACAAGATGATGCCGCCGTTGCGTGATGATGGTGATATAGAGGCGCTGTTTGCTGGAATCGCGGATGGCACTGTGGATGCAATTGCCTCTGACCATGCTCCTCACGATCGAGACAGCAAGTTGGTGGAGTTTTCTAGGGCCACGGTGGGTATTCTTGGGCTTCAGACCAGCTTACCTCTACTCGTAGAGTTCGTGGCAAAGGGTAGATTAGGTCGAAAGCGGTTGGTTGAGCTACTATGTTCAGGGCCGGCGCGCTCATTTGGGTTACCGTACGGGACACTGAAAGTGGGTCGACCAGCTGATATTGTCGTGTTGGACCCAACTCAAAAATGGAAGTTTTCAAGCGACCTTGTCCAATCGAAATCGAAAAATACCCCCTTCATTGACCGTGAGATGACAGGGAGTACAGAGGTAGTTATGGTCAATGGCCGTGTGGTAGTAGAGCTGGGCCGTTTGGTGAAGGAAAGCGCGGGTTACTATGAGTAGCAACAGAACCAAATCAAAACAGAAAAATCGCGCAGATCTTCCAGAAGCTCGCGGAGAGCCGGGTTTCATAGCGCTCGCGGATGGTACTATTTTTAAGGGACGTGCGTTCGGCGCCCTGCGCGACATTTCAGATCCGGTTATTGGGGAGGCGGTTTTTAACACCTCAATGTACGGGTACCAAGAGATTTTGACTGATCCGAGCTACGCTGGTCAGGTAATGACCTTCACCTATCCCCATATCGGTAACGTCGGATGTAACGAAGAAGATGTGGAGTCCGCTCGTGTGTACACTGAAGGGCTCGTAGTGCGGGCAGCTCACAAGGTCCCGTCAAATTTCCGTGCCACGGTTTCTCTTTCCTCCTACCTCTTAAAAAGTGGAGTGATGGGCCTCGAGGGTATTGATACCCGCCAGATAGTGGCCCATCTGCGAGATAAGGGCGCCCAGATGTCGGCGATGGCGGCAGGTGCCTCGGTTAACCCTGATGATCTAGTAAGCGTCGCTCGTTCGCTTGGCAGCATGGAAGGGAAGGATTATGTTCGCGCTGTCAGCTGCAAAGAGGTCTACGGGTGGGACTACCTACCGTGGAGTCTAAGCGCAGGAAACGGTAGACGTCTCTCGCAAGAGCAGCTGGTTGCACGACCTCACGTTGTCGCCATCGATTGCGGCATCAAGCAGAATATCTTGCGGCTCCTTGTTGACGTCGGCTTTCGAGTGACGGTCGTCCCCGCAGGCACTTCGGCGCACGACCTTTTAGCACTGCGGCCGGATGGACTCTTTCTCTCAAATGGTCCTGGTGATCCCGCAACCCTCGATTACGTTGTGAACCCTGTACGCGAGCTTCTCGGGCGTATTCCGATGTTCGGCATTTGTCTGGGGCACCAGATCATTGGGCAGGCGCTCGGTGGGCGAACGTATAAGCTTAAATTCGGGCACCGCGGAGGGAATCACCCGGTAAGGGATGAGACCACTGGAAAGGTAGAGATTACGGTACAGAATCACGGATTCGCCGTGGTGCGGGAATCATTGCCGAGTGATGTACAGATCACTCACATAAATCTTAATGATCAGACGGTAGAAGGGCTTGCTTGCGCGCGAGTAAGAGCCTTCTCTGTTCAATATCATCCTGAAGCCTCCCCCGGACCACACGATGCACGGTATCTTTTCCGTCGGTTCTACGATCTAGTGATGGGCGGCGATATTCAAATGGAAGCGCACGGAGAATCGCAAGGTGCGAGGAGTTAAGGTATGCCGAAACGAACCGATATAAAATCAATTCTTCTGATCGGATCAGGCCCGATAGTAATTGGACAAGCCTGTGAGTTTGATTACTCCGGCACGCAAGCAATTAAAGCCCTAAAGAGCGAAGGGTATCGGGTTATTCTTGTAAACTCTAACCCAGCCACGATCATGACGGACCCTGAGTTCGCTGACCGCACCTATATTGAGCCGATAACCGCTGACTTTGTTGAAGAGATCATCAAGAAAGAGCGACCCGATGCCGTGCTGCCAACCATGGGTGGTCAGACAGCGCTCAATACAGCGCTTGAGTTAGATGAGCGTGGGGTATTCGAGAAGTATGGGTGTGAGTTGATCGGCGCAAAAATTGACGCGATAAAGACAGCGGAAGACAGAGATCTCTTCCGTAAAGCAATGGAAGAGATCGGGCTCGATTCCGCCAAGTCGTTTATGGCCTACAACTTTGCTGACGCAGAGGCTGCTGCTCAGAAGCTTGGGTACCCACTGGTTTTGCGTCCCTCTCGTACCCTCGGTGGAACGGGCGGCGGAATCGTGTATGCACCGGAAGAGCTGCACCGAAAAGTAGCAATAGCGTTGTCGGCGAGCCCAAATCACGAGGTTCTGATTGAGGAATCTCTACTTGGGTGGAAAGAGCTTGAGCTTGAGGTCATGCGTGACCTAAAAGACAACGTTGTTATCGTGTGCGGCATTGAGAATTTCGATCCAATGGGTGTTCACACCGGTGATTCTATTACCGTAGCACCCATTCAGACTCTCACTGATAAAGAGTATCAACTTTTGCGTGATGCTTCAGTGAAGATCATGCGCCGTATCGGAGTTGATACGGGTGGGTCAAACGTCCAATTTGCGATGAACCCTAAAGACGGTCGTATCATCGTGATAGAGATGAATCCACGTGTTTCGCGCAGCTCTGCGCTTGCGTCGAAAGCCACCGGTTTTCCGATCGCAAAAATTGCGGCGAAGCTTGCAGTGGGATACTCACTCGATGAGATCCCAAATGACATAACCAAAGAAACCCCAGCGTGCTTTGAGCCATCTATTGATTACGTCGTGGTGAAAATTCCACGATTTAACTTTGAAAAATTTCCGATGGCTGACACGGCCCTTGGCACTCAGATGAAATCTGTGGGTGAGGTGCTTTCGTTCGGTCGTACCTTCTCTGAGGCGCTCCAGAAGGCAATGTGCTCGATGGAGCTTGATAGTCACGGTTTCGATCGGGCCAAACTTGTAAAGGAACTCGGAAAGCGCGAGATCTTGGAGCTGAGTGGAAAAGCCAGCCCCAATCGACTTTGGGTCGTTGGGGAAGCCCTTCGAGCCGGGCACTCAGTGCGTGACCTTTTTCAGGCCACGAAAATAGATCCGTGGTTCTTAGGTGAAGTAGAGAGGATCATTAAGCGAGAGGAAGACCTGCGTGGTGCATCGATAGAGGATTTTGACGCAGACGAACTTCTTGCAATTAAACAGCAGGGGTTCTCTGATAAGCGAATAGCAGCTCTCCTTGAATGTTCTGAGAGCGCTGTTAGAGAGCGACGAGCACAGCTCGGAGTCAAGGCTGCATTTAAGACGGTTGATACCTGTGCAGCTGAATTTATTGCACACACTCCCTATCTTTACTCGACGTATGATGGTGGATCGGAAGCCGCTCCTACAGATCGAAAAAAAATAGTCATACTTGGCGCTGGGCCCAATCGTATCGGGCAGGGAATAGAATTTGACTACTGCTGTGTGCATGCAGCGATGGCACTCAAAGAAGATGGCTTTGAGACCATAATGGTGAACTGCAATCCAGAGACGGTATCAACTGACTACGACACGAGCGACCGGCTGTATTTTGAGCCGCTCACTGTAGAGTCTGTGGTTCAAATCGTGGAGCGAGAGAAGCCTGTCGGAGTAATCGTGCAGTTCGGCGGTCAAACACCGCTACGCATATCAGGAGAGCTCCATAAACTTGGTGTTCCGATCATCGGCACTTCCGTTGATTCGATCGACATCGCGGAAGACCGCGAACGGTTTTCTGCGCTAGTAAATCGTGTAGGGCTGAGACAGCCACAGTTTGCCACCGCTCGATCGCTTGACGAGGCCATCGAAGCCTCACGCAAGGTGGGATTCCCCCTCATGATCCGACCCTCTTTCGTCTTGGGCGGACGTGCCATGCGAGTGATCTATACCGAAGACGACGTTCGTAGCTACATGCAAGAGGGTGTGACGGTATCGCACGACCGACCCGTACTTCTTGATCGCTTTCTTGACCATGCCATCGAAGTGGATGTTGACGCCGTTGGAGATGGCACCGATGTCATTATCGCTGGTGTGATGGAGCACATCGAGCCAGCAGGGATTCACTCAGGAGATAGTAGCTGTTGCCTTCCACCCCAGACACTGAGCGCTGAAACAATAGTAGAGCTTAAGCGGCAGGCGCATGTGTTTGCGCGTGAGCTGAATGTCATTGGGCTTATGAACATTCAGTTTGCAGTAACGAGGGATGGAACGATCTATGTGCTTGAAGTGAATCCACGAGCCTCTCGCACAGTTCCGTTTGTGAGTAAGGCGACAGGAATTCCTTGGGCGAAGGTAGCTTCCCGTGTGATGGCCGGGAAGAAGCTGAGCGAGATTGGCGTAAAGGAGATGGTCCCCGAAGGGTATGTTGCTGTGAAGGCGTCAGTATTCCCGTTCAGTAAATTCCCTGGCGTTGACACTATCCTTGGGCCCGAGATGAAATCGACGGGTGAAGTAATGGGTATACACGCCAATTTTGGTGGTGCGTTTGCGAAGAGCCAGTATGCAGCCAGCATCAAGCTACCGAGTAAGGGGAAGGTCTTCATCAGTGTAAAGGACCAAGATAAAGCGGATCTCCCAGAGCTTGTTGGACGCCTGGTTGAACTTGGATTTCCAATCGTTGCCACGAAGGGGACTGCGGAGTTTATTGAGAAGCTCGGATTCCCTGTTCAGGTCGTAAACAAAGTTCGAGAAGGCTCGCCCCATGTCGTTGACATGTTGGGGGCAGGTGAGCTGTGCATGGTGGTGAACACTCCAGAAGGTTGGACCCACGTGCTCGATTCACGATCTATTCGACTCGTTGCAAATGAACTTCGTGTTCCAACTTACACGACGATGGCAGCAGCCCGTGCGGCGTCTGTCGCGCTTGAGATGGTACAGGATGCGAGTTATCTCTCGGTCAGGGCGTTGCAGGATTACGTATTCTAGTTGGGTCCAGCTGTTATTCAGCAAGCCATACCCTCATGCTACGATAGGCGTCCGTCCTCTCGGGGAGTCTCAAAAATTTTGCTAGTCGACGAAGGTTGCGTTACTTCACGGGGCAGTGGAGATACGTATCGAGGGACTTCGCCCAAGCCTCGGTCGCACTGAAATCGGGCACCAGGCCGCGGTTAGGCTGTTCAGGACCGAAAGCCTCCATCCCATGCTGTATCATGTACCACGGAAAGTAGGTTGGAGCTCCCAGTTTCCTTATTTCTGAGCACAGTTCACCGAGCTTCGGGGCACCAACTGAGAGGAACTCACGAACTCGATCTTGAAATTTATCCTTCATCTCAGAATTAATATTCTGAAATGTTTGCATATGCAGCACCTGAATCGCTTGATGGGCAGAGGTATCGGAAACTCGTTGCTCATCAAACCGGCCATAGGCGCCGGCTAGGGCAAACATCTGGGTAGCATGGTCATAGTTCTCCTCCTTAAAGCATTTGGCAACGCCGGCATACAGATCTGCTGGGGTATGCGAGGAGTTTAGTTTCGACACTGGTGCGCACTCGAGTCGCGTAGTGACCTCCAGGTTCCCAGATGTTTCATGGCTAATAATTTTTGTTTGTGAAGAGCCTTCAAGTGGAGTAGCAAGCCAAAGCGACACCGCGAGGCCAAAGCATAGAGTAGTTTTCAACACGATATCTCTTACCTGTATGATGAACATGCGTTTGTGATAGCACTTCGTTGCCCGAAGATCAGATAGCAGTTGCTGACTCGTTGTCAACAAGCTTATTTTAGGTGGATGAACGCTGAACCTCTCTTGAGTAAGATATCGAACGCCCTGCAAACTTCAAAATTGGAGGCGGTCCTGATAGGAAACTCGGCGGCGGCTCTTCACGGCGCACCAGTTACAACGCTCGATTTTGATTTCATGTTTCGAGATACTCCAACGAACCGTGCAAAGCTTAAAAAATTTGCCAAATTGTTGGATGCTATCGTGATGCGCCCCTACTACCCGGTATCTGCGCTCTTTCGAGTAGTGAACGATGATATTGGCCTCCAGGTAGACTTCATGCCGAAGATTCACGGGGTGAGCTCTTTCGCCAGCCTCCGTTCGCGATCGTCGGTATTGGTGAGCACCGGATGGACGCTCCACGTTGCTGGCCTTGAGGATATAATTAAGAGCAAACGCGCTGCAGGAAGGGAGCGAGACAAAGCGGTGATAAGAATTCTAGAGAAGACCCGAGATGAAGCGAAAAAAATCAGAGGATAAAGAGCTGGCCGCACTTCGGAAAGAATCTGAGCGGCAGTTAATTGAGTTGATTCAGAGGCGGCTTAAGATGCCGCTTCATAAGCGGACGCATTTTTTGAGGGTGCGGTTGCCGGGTGGGGGGAGTTGTTTGTAGCACCGCCGTACTTCATTCGCTTCGCCCTCATTTTTGTCGGTACTACTTCCGAAAGAACTAAGTCTAGACTTAGTCTATCTTTAAAGGTAGACTATCTGTTATCGTGTAGCGGCTAACCAACCATGCGAAAAAAATCAATCTCGACCCACGAAGCGAAAACGCACCTTTCACGTGTGATAGAGGAGGTTTTGGGGGGAGCAGAAGTAGTGGTCTGTCGAGGAAAGACACCTGTCGTTAAGATTGTAAAATATGAGATCGGTGGCCCGTCAACTTTCCGCCAAAAAGTGGGGGTAGCTACCTCTGCACCTGTGCGGTGTTCTCGCGATGCTTTTGCACCGCTGAGTCGGGATGAAGACCTGGCCGAGTGGGGCCTTACTAAGGAGGCGGATGAATAGGCTACAACTACCCCGAACATTATTGCCCGCCTCCTTAGTATTTTTGCTGCTTTTGCGCGCATCCGCGCGTCATTTACTACCTGGGCGCCTATCTCAGAATACACTCATTTGTAGCCTATTCAGGCGCCCAGGTAGTAAGTGACGAAGCTTCTTCTTGATACCTGTACCCTCATTTGGTTGAGTTCCGATCCAGGAAAGCTGAGCAAGTTAGCGAAGAAAACTCTCGCGATGCCTGAGCATCAGCTGACCTTAAGCGAGGTCTCGATCATGGAGATCTGCTTCAAGGCGACTTCTGGTAAGTTAGTATTTCCTGATCCTCCTTCGGTGTGGATTGAGCGTCAAATCGAGGCATGGGAACTAGACGTAGTCTCCTTGGGGCGATCGGTTATGTACAGGGCAGGGGAGCTGGCTCTTCATCACCGGGATCCGTTTGATAGGCTCCTTATTGCTTCAGCTATCGAGGGACGGGCTACTATTGTTTCGCCAGATCCTGCGTTAAGGGCGTATCCTGTGAGTGTGTTGTGGTAAAATTCGGCGGGGTTGAAGGAGTGGGGAATCGGTAGAGACGACACCTTGTCACTCTTCCTCATCGCTCAGAAGTTCTCTTAACTGTTCTCCGGCCTCCCGCTCTATTTGCTTCATTTTTTTTCGGTTCCTCACCAATAAGTGTGGGTGAATTTTTGCTCTGGTAGTTTCCCAAGTTGGTGAAACAATGCGATTTCCATGGCGGAGAAGGTCCTGAATCCGTAGGCTTTTCTGAGGGTGACTTTTGC
>JAYVGZ010000288.1:0-6722 GCA_043771805.1 Pseudomonadota bacterium | reverse complement strand
GATGAGGGCGACTTGGTGCTGGCTCACGAAGTTGTCAAACACCATAAGCTGCTCTTTCACAGAGAGGGGTTTGACCATGCGACTTACTGTTCAAAGATTACAAGGCAGTACTTAGATTTTCAACCAACGTTAAAGCTTCAGGCACAGGCCCTCAAGAATAGGCTACATTCAAAGGAGTCGTAAGGATGGTAAAGGCTGACCTCTTACGGCGAAAACTTGAGGCACTTGAGGAAAACTTGGGTTTTCTGCGCCATTCACAACGGTATACTCTTGAAGAATTCATTGCTGACCCGGAACGATACGGAAGCACAGAAAGATTTCTCCAGCTATCCATCGAGATCCTTGATGACATCGGAAGTCACGTCATCTCAGACGAGTCACTCGGTACAATTGACTCGTACTCAGATATTCCTCGGATACTTTTCGATAAAAAGCACATCTCCGCAGAGTGTCGAGAGACGTGGCTTACAATGATTGGATTTAGGAATCTACTTGTGCACGGCTATGCAAAGGTCGATAGGGCGGTGGTATACGGTATCCTGAAAGAAGATCTGTCGGACTTTGAGCAAGTGGCACGGGAGTTGTCTGCGCTGTTATAGTCTTTTGGAGAGCCAGCAAAGGAGCTTTGTTGTAGCTTTCGCGTCTGACTGCTCACAACGAACGAACGCCAGCTTTCACCTTATTTCCGGTGCCCCGTTAAAAACCAAGCAATAGGCGCGGGCTGTAGCGTCCCCTGATAACTGCTCTGAACTATCTCTAAGTCATAAAAGACCGGCGCAAAGAGTGCCGTAAGTTCCTCATAAGTTACTCGATACGGCCCCCCAGCGCGCGTTTCTAGTGGGGAGAAACATTTGAGAAGTAAAAAACCGCCTGGCCTGATCCAACGTTTTATCTGTTCAATGTAAACACCTCTCTTTAGGGGCGGAAGAACGTGGAAGCATCCGCGGTCCACGATCAGGTCAAAGGTACCCGAAACGGTGGACTTTAGTACGTTGTCAACAACCCAGGATACTACTGTACCCGCCTGCTCCGCTCGGATAATTGCTTGCTGCACGGCAGCCTCTGACAGGTCCGTTGCAGTAACTGCAAAGCCTCTCTTCGCTAACTCAATTGCCTGCGTGCCAGGCCCTGTACCGATATCAAGAGCGGTGCCCACAGGTATTTGGCGTAGATCGAGAGCCCTTTCGATATCAGGGTCGAGCGGTTCGAAGAACCAAGGCATAGCCTCGACCGAGGTGTCCTTGTACAGCTGTTGCCAATCGATACCTAATGGAAGATCGCTCATTAAGTTTTTCCGGTCTTTTGCAGCTACTACATTTCTAAGATTCTCTACTTCGACGTTATCACTTGTGCGGCCGTGCTCCCTTCGAGACCTTTGGCGTACATGTTAAACGCGCGCGCCGGAGCAATGACAGCCGAGCCTTTAAATCCAACTCGCCAAACGGAATATGAGGTAAATATGGCTCCAGGAAGAAGACGCACTACTCTATCAACATGCTCCGGATACCGAAGAGTCTCTTTCACTTGTGACCAGTAGGTATCACTCACGGGCACAAGCTGTGCGTCTGCGAGATAGGTCTTGTCATCATCAAGGCTTTCGGCGCTTGAGGGGACTCCGTCCTGTACGACGAACCAATCACTTGGCTGAGCATTGTACCATCGCCTACCGTCCGCTAGGCGGGTAACCACCACTTTACTCACAACGACGTCGCCGACGCTCAGAGCTCCATTCTCTGGGACCGGCACGGTGCCTGCTGAAACAATCTTGTGGAGCGTTCTTGAAACTGACACCCCCTGATTGAGCGCTTGGAGGGTTGCAAACGGAACATCAACGTTTAAGGAAGCAACAGTCGAATAGGTGCCTGACATGCCAGACACTTTCAATTTCGAGAGATCCACCGTGGAGCCAGCCAAGAGAGATACTTGCCCGGTAAAGCCTCCCCGTATCGGATTGAGCTTCAGTATCGCCTGACCAGAAGAGTTAACAACCTCCAACGAGCCCTTCTCTTGAGCGTTGCTTTTTATCTCCTCAAGCACTGACGGCAAGACACTAGCGATGAGCTCAGCTGAATCGAACGGCGACCACACGAATCCATCACGCACGTCCGCAATAATTTGCGCCTTTACGCGCTGAACGAGGGCTGCGGGAATCGGGGTCATATTCTGCAAAACCTCAAGTGCCGAACCCAGAAGCTGTGTGCGACCCGGAGTAAACCCGAGCGATTCTGGGGAGAACGAAGCAGCTTGCAGTTCAACTGCGTCCAGAGGGCGTGCGAGCAACGTGGTGAGCTTTCCAGAGAGGAGCGGAAGGGGTGCAATATCCGCAAGCTGGGTGTTAAACGAGTGCCAGCTCATAGACTGGTAACGTTGTACTAGGAGCAGAGAATAAACCACATCGGCCAACGAGGCCGCTTTATCGTTAGCAGTGCGCCTGACAAAATCACTTTGGAGCGCAGTCACGTCATTACTCGAATTAAGCCGAGAGAGCTGAACGAGTTCATACCCAGACCAAGAAGCTCTCTTTGATTCTTTCTCAAGCCATGCAGAGGCCTTCCACATTGCTCTGTCACCCTCATCTACGCCAGCATTTGAGATCTTCTGCATAACTGATGCCACAAGCAGGGTCACGGCTGGCGATGGCTCGGAATCACCTGGCCAGAGAGAGAATCCTCCGTTCGGTTTCTGAAATGCGAGAAGCTTCTTAAGACCGATGGACACATTACTACGGGCTTTGCGCACAAGTGGCGCGAACTCGCCAAACTCTTCACGTAGTTCAGGTACCGCCTCTAGCAGCTGGAGAAGCGCAACGTTGGGCAGAATCGTATGCGAAAGCTGCTCTGCACAGCCATACGGGTACGTCACCAAATCTCGCGCCCGATCGAGGATAACGCCTAGCAAACCGCGGGTGACAGTGACCGCAAGGTGCCGCGGAGATGTTCCTTGGGGAAGAGAAAATCCGAAATGTGGTGAGTCGATTGCCGCCGAACTTAACACAAGCGGTTGAGCGCTCGAGCGAACGTTGATCTCGAACTCTCTTGGCCCCCCAACTCGTGCATCATCTGAGGTTGTCGCAGAGAAGGTGAGAAGTACCGAGTCCAATCCGCTCGCGGCGTCAATATTCATCTCGCGTATCACCTCACCTTTTGCCGAAAGATCAACTTTCTGCTCTGGCAATAGCCCGACCTCAAGTGTGCCCTGCTTGGCGGCGCCCGAAATCGAAAGCGATGTAGGTCTATCAAGTTGGTTGTGAAGTGTTACCGGAATTGCTACCGAGTCGCCCTGCGTTAGGAATTGCGGTGCTCTCGGAGCAACTTCAATATCCATTGCAGTCCGAAACTTCGCTTGCCCTTCCCCTACTCGGCCCCCCATATCTACGGCGGTAGCAGTAACGAGCCACTCAGTGAGGTTTCCTGGCATCGGAACCGAAACCGAAACTTCTCCGTTCTGGTCCGTTACAAGATGTGGGTACCATCCCGCTGTATCCCGTGCGGAACGTTTAGAAAGCTTCGTCTGCGACTTAATTGCCGTGAGTGAGAAGTTAGGCTCTCTGATAGTGCTTGCGTATCCGTACCCCTGAAGCTCATCTGAGTAGAACGTCATCAGATTAAGGCGAGGCATCGGAAAGAAGAAATTCACGATGTTTGGCCTGAACTCGGGTTGTACAGCGTACACTGCGCGATCGACGACTCCAATTGCGACCTCGACACCCACTGCCGGTTTTTCATCTGCACCACTGATCTTGGCTTTTAGAAGAAAAGGTTTCATCGGCTCGCCAACTTCCTTCTCGGGCAGTATCGAAACCTTCAGCCTTTTTTTCCAAGGAATAATGCGAAAGCCTAAGGTGCCCTCACGGAACTTGCCGTCAGGTAACGGAGCAGTCACTGTTTCAAAAAACCCGGTTCCGTACTCTTCCTTTGCTACGGCTTCGAAAGCATACGAACGGCCTGATACAGCGGCTCCGCTGGATTCATACACCTTGTCTCCGGCGACCGTTCGCCACAGAGTCCCGCTGTCCTTACTACCCCAACCATCGGGAAGTATCGCGTACACTTTTGTTTTTTCGCCCGGACTCAAAATCGTTGCCTCGGCATAGAGTGCTACGTCTTTAGAAACTCGTACTGCTTCACCTTGTTCACCGACAACGAGCAGCTCAGCCCTGTCGGACTTCGCTTGGCTACTCCAATTCACTTTACCGGCGCCAGTTGCGGTAGCGGAACCCTCCAGCAATCCAACGTGAGATAATTTCGGAAGCTCAACTACTGCGTATCCATCCTTCTTCGTAACGTAGTCGGCTGAAACCACGGCCTGCGTGCCTGCTACCGTTTTGAGGGTAACCACTGCCGATCCATATACCCCTTCCAACCCGACACCTTCGGGTGTCGTCACTCGGATATTGAAACGTACCCCGTCATCACCGGGGTGAGCGATGTTTCGTGAAAATTTTCCAGAGACTACGCCAGGAGCAACAGTTTGAAAGAAATCCTCACTCACCACAGCCTGAGAGCCGGAGCGGTCGAGGGCTCGAAAGAGCACTGTGTAGGTCCATTCCTCGTTCGGCTTCTGATTTTTTATTGGTGGGAGTTCAATCTCTCCCTTTGCAATTCCTAGGATATCGAAGGTTGGAGCTGTATTCCACGCTTCGGTTGCTGAATCTCGCTCATCCTCTGGAGTACGCGCTTCGATTGAACTGTAGATACGCTGCGGTTGCGCGAGTGTGCCCGCGGATTGAGTACCACCAGAGTAATCCGTACCAGTTGCGAGGCCTCCGCCGGACTCCTCTACAAACTGCGGCACTGAAAATTTCTTGCGGTAAACAAACGCTTCGTATCTGGCACCTTGAGGCGATCCACCAGCGTACCGGGTAGCCTTTAACGTGTAGGAAAACTTCTGGCCAGGTCGCAGCGCTCCTGAGTGCTCAGAGAGCTCCATATAGAACGTAGGTTTTACGTAGTCTCTGACACGGAGCTCGCCTGCGTACGGTTTTCCTGAAACAGAAGCCACAATCCTGTACAGGCCAGGCGCGTCCTCTTCGCCCACCTGAAAATTACCGGAGAAAGAGCCGAACTCAGAAACTTTCAGATCAGTTAACTCGCCCGCCGTTGTCCCGTCCTGCCTCAACAAAGAGGCCTCTACTTCTCCTGCTTTCGGAAGCACAAGCCCGCCGTCAACAGAGTCCCTGAGAACTGCCTTGAACCCAACCTGTTCACCAGGTCTAAAAATTGGTCGGTCGGTGGAAACAAACATCGAGCTTGCTGCGGGCTGAAGTGAGACGAAGTCGGTGTCTGAAAAAGCCGTGACCCCTTGCGAGGTTTGGGCCTTCACAACTAAACGGCCGTCCAAATCTTTATCAGCACTTCTATGCAAGAGGTGGCCATTCGCATCAGTTTTTCCTGGAAGCACGCTCCACTTTCCACCTGCCTCTCGTACTGAGATAGCTGCGTCAGAAACGGGAGAACCATCGCGGTGCACGGCACGCACAGAGAGAGAACGAGTTGATTGCTTTACCTGAAGTGAGATCTCAGACACCTGCAACAAGGCCTGCGCTTCGTCATCTTCTTGAACTACCTGAACCAAATAAATCCCCGACGGCAACGCACCTAAAGAGATCGTTCGAACCGTAAATGAACCAGTCTCTGGGGCCTGGTCAAAAAACCACCACCAGGTGTCATTCGGCGTCGTACCGCCGCGCTGCATATCGAGCCGGATATCTTTTGCTACCTCAAAGCCGGCAGGAGGTTCGTGAACAACACGTTTAGGGGTCGCAACATAAGGTTCATTACTCACTCCGGAGCGGAGCGGCGGCGAAAGCAAACCATTCCACCCTTGGCGAAACTCAACTCCCAAAAGTTGACGGAATGACTGTAAAGGAAACGAGACTTTGTTGATCCCTTCGGCGAGAAAATGGCCAGGATTAATCGCTGCTCTCGGTTCTTCGTAGCTCCGACTTACCGAGAGCTGACCCTCGAGAAATGTCTCGATACTCTTCGGTCGAAGAACTCTCAGGTGAAACGGCTTCTCTCGTACCGTGTAGTCGAGGCGGAGCTGAACCTCTTCGTTGGTCGAAAAGCTCCGTTCAAAAGTGAGATAGAACGAACTTTGCGCCGTGGCATCAAGAGACACCCCACCGAGTAACGCGGTCATCAAAGCTATGCTAAACAGAAGTTCTCTCACTAGGCGCGCTACGCAGGGCACACTTACGATCGTCACTACACACCTCCTAACGTAGCTGAAAAGCCTTTCATATGAATTCCTGATTGATTCGCGGTCGTACTCCCCGAGAGCCCGACAACAGGTAACGACTTGGCCAGTGACACTACCTCACCCTGCAGCCGCATAAGGGCTTCGGCGAGGGGTGTGGACTTCTCCTTTGGTAGCTGCTCACCACCGCCTAGGCGGTACAGCTCGCGCAGAGCCAGATTCGAATTGAAAAGGATCGCTACCTGCTGCCCCGAAACCGCCGCTGAATCAATCCCCTTGATATCGAGAATGGAGAGGGACTGTTTGTTACACGCCTCTTGCATCCTGCTCAGAAGCTGGTCCGAAGATGCGCCTAGCCAGACAGCGCCCCCGGCACAGGTGCTTGAGACGGCCTCGGTTGAAAGGAAGTCAGCTACAGTGAGTGCACCCTCCTCTGCTGAAATTTCCTGGCCCCCGTTACTACCCCCGTTACTACCCCCGTTACTACCACTGACCGGCGCAGAAACAGCGATACCCACTTGAAC
>JAYVGZ010000287.1:0-2682 GCA_043771805.1 Pseudomonadota bacterium | reverse complement strand
CAACACCCGGATGGTGTTGCCGAATCAGTGCGTTAGCGCTGATTTGTAGGGGGTCTTTGGTTTGACACTGTGTCGTGGCGAATCAAAGACCCCCGCTTTGAAAAATGGCTAAGGATGGCCATTTTTCAAGGGATTTCTCATGTCTCGGCCGATTAGGCCGAGGTCCGTGAGAAATCCAGGCTAACCTGAGTAAACCATCGCCGTACTCCGACCGACTCTTTCTGGAGTGGGCTACTGTATCAATCGGTGAATTGACGCTCACTCTCGCGTTAGCCACATCCTCTCATTTCGTCGAATCATCGCGTATGAGTATCTGGCTCATTCTACTTTTCGGATCGCTGCTCGCAACTCTTAGAGCTGCAGATCTCGTTTGAGGTTGCCCGTTCTTTGATTGTTGAATCAAATTTTTCAAAGTCACAGTCTGTCTGACTGCCCTTGGCATGCTGCACTACTCAAGCACTTCGTCATAAACCCCTGTAGCAAAGGGAGAAGGCGCCACTTCCGATATTGCTAGGTTCCACGGACTCCTCTTTCGACTCAATTTGCCACCAGGTTTGCCCCCGAAAGCCCTCGCCAATCTCGTGCCGCTCTCATAATCGTCGGGACGGTCGCTTGTAACCCCCGCTGCACGCCACAGCCCATTCTTGGTGATCGTTCCTACCCGTTGTAGGAATGAACTAAGCCCTCCTCAGGACACTTAAGACCTCTTCCCCGAAAGCCTCGAATGTCTCAGCCCTCCATCCGTCCTTTCTCAAGAATGTCTAACCAGTTTTATGGAGTGTTTATGATTAGTAGTTCTTTGATCATGATCTGGGGCCTCGGTGCGATAGTTACTGCATGCGCAGCAACGTTACTATTTTGGAAACCACTCGCTACGATAATCCATGAAGCCTTACCGGAGAAAGTCGCGAGCGCATTTACGAAAGTGTTCACGGTCGGTGTCTTTGCGATATCGCTCCTCTCCGGCGTGGGGTCGGGGACCCGAAATTTATTCTATGGAGGGACACAGGATACTTCGGTAATTTTTGTTAATGAGGTCTTCAGCGGCGCGCGCGCCTCTTCGCTTGCTCTGTTCACCTATTTCTCCGTTATCTTCTTCGTTTTGTTAGTAAGCCACGTTGGGTTAGCTCGCGCCCGAAGTGACGCTGGGAAAGCGTAGGATAAGCCTTGAGGGGAGCAGTGCTCCCCTCTTTGATTTGCTCTTAGTCCTCTGCTACCGTCTCGTCAGGTAGTTTATGGTGGTAGTTGCGAAATCGGATCGGTCTATTCAAATTGAAGCATCTAGCGGAAAGAGTTTTACCGTCCTTGGAGTGACCTTTGAACAGATCCGCCTTTCGGTCTATCCGCCAGTTATTCGTCTGCGTGAGAGGGTGGGCCCGGTATTAACGGCGCTTCGAGCCCGCGCGATAGGTCGCGTTCCGATAGACGGTGGCCAGTTCGACGGTACCTTTATGGACCTCGCGATTGTAACGGGAGAGCACTTCCGAGATGCCGTGGAAATGGTCGCCAATTCTATTCACTCCGATCGCCTAGAGCCTCTGAAGGCTGCGGCGATACAGTCGTTCGACCGCAAGTACGCTTCGTTAATGCAGGAATCCGGCCGTTTTGCCGCGCTTGCTCGCGACTCACTATTGAACAAAATTGAAGGTTCCGCGGTGCACCTCGCCTTGGAGACAATTGTAGTGACCTCGTCGCTGCATCTGGACATCTTGGCGAGGCGGTATATGGCGAGATAAATCATCTCGGCAGAAAAATCGCTCCCGAAATTCTTTCAGAGTTCGCTGCGCGAGCTTCCCGTTGGGGTAGCCATGGATACTTCGTCCTGCAATACCTAGCAGCCCTGAACGAAGGGTCAAATATACCCATGTCCAAGCGCGCTCTTGATCGATACGAATTCGCGTTATGCGCGGTCCCTATCGAGTTCCGGGCCTTACTTTTCAATCAGAATGGGGCAGCTAATCTCAGGCAATTTGGGAGGCTCATCGAACGCCGCATTCCTCCGTCTGAGGTGGGTGTCAAGCTACGTGAGCTTGCCGCGATTGAAGCAGCCTCTCCCGACAGGCTTGAAGACGTTATGAATGTTGCTGCAATCCTTGAGAAACAGCAGCGTTCCGCCGGCTACGGCCCCCTAACTTCCGATCAGTTTTCGGCATTGCGTATTTTATCTCGCCGAGAGGAAAGTTGCGTAGACCCACTCTATGTCCTTCTCGGTGCCAGCAAGCTATTCGACGGGAAGATGTCTGGAGATGACATCTTAGCGATTCCAGAAATGTCCGTAGAGCTAGACGAGTCGCACCCACTCTTCAGCGCCCGTGGGCGTCGTCTATTCCGTCATTTTGCCAACAATCATCCCAAGCTGCCTTTCAGAGACCAAGTTGCAGTTGTGTGGCAACTTGTAGACGAGCAGCCAGTGAGTATATTGGCTACTATCAAAGTTGTTGTCAGAGATAAGGTTACCTCTTCAGGGTAATTTTCGCTCATTCGAGTCCTGGTCTAGATTATCGCCGCGAGAAGTGCTCAGCTTTTGCAAAATGATCCGACTTGACTATAGTGATTTGCAAAAGTCCGCCCCAGTAAACCTGACAAGGCTTTTGCCGTAAATCACTATAGGTTATTGTTTTGATTCGCATCCGCGAATCGATAGCGTTTTCCAAAAGCCGGGATTTCGCTACGGACTTTTGG
>JAYVGZ010000286.1:0-4287 GCA_043771805.1 Pseudomonadota bacterium | reverse complement strand
TGATCCGGGACAGGTAGCGTTTCCGGTTCCGGCGAACGATGACGCGACAAGATCGATTAAGCTTTTCGTATCGGCGGTAGCTGATGCCATTCTTGAAGGAAAGGCGATACATGGAGCGCGTGGCTCGGGCGACCATAAAAATGGTCGTGATGCTGACACCCGTGGTGATGTTGTTGGCTCGCGTTCGCAAGCAGCTCCGGTAACCGGGGCAGTTGCGTAAGCTGCATAGAGTGGATGGCTCCGAGCGGTGGAACTGCCGGGGCCATCCGCGAAAGAACCAGGGTCGATTGTCCGCTCCGATAATTGGATTTGCTCACCGAGGGCAGTCTTTTTTTTGAAGTGCCGACAGAAACAATCCTGGTTTTGCGCAGGTTGCTTCGGTCAGTTCAGAACCTCACTCGCAGAGTCTAGGGTTTTTCGTACGAACAATTATTAAAAAATTTAGTTACTCGAAGGAAGGAGAGAAATCGTATGTCACAGGTGACAGGTGAATTGGTAAAGAAGCTCCGTGAAATGACTGGGGCCGGAATGATGGATTGCAAGGTAGCCCTTACGGAAGCTGAAGGCTCGATCGATAAAGCTATCGAAGTTCTTCGCAAGAAGGGGCTCAAGGACGTAGCTAAACGCTCTGGTAAAACAGCGGCCGAAGGCACTATCGGTGTGTACACCCACCCAGGTGACCAGGTTGTATCAATCGTTGAGCTGAACTGCGAAACCGATTTCGTTGCCCGAGGCGAAGAGTTCAAGACCCTCGCTAAGGATATCGCTATGCACGTAGCGGCGATGAGGCCTCTTTACACATCCGTCGAAGAGGTTCCTGAAGCGCTGGTGGAGAAGGAGAAGGAAATCCTTCTTGAACAGCTGACTGAAGACCAGAAAAAGAAAGCTGATAAGATTCTTCCTGGCAAAATTGAGAAGTTTCTAGAGAGCGTCGTTCTCTTACGTCAGATCTTTGTCAAGGACGAGACTGAGTCTAAGACAATTAAAGATCTCGTAGAGTCGATGAGCATGCGGTGTGGAGAGAAGGTTACTGTACGGCGCTTCTCCAGAGTTGAGGTGGGCGAGGGAATTGCGAAGGTTCAAGCGAACCTTGCAGATGACGTAGCGGCACTTGTAGGCGAGCAATAGGCTCCTTGGAAAGGGTGCCGACTGCACAACCAACCACTGCAGTCCGCTTCCTTTAACAGTTTTCAATACCGGTTAGGTAACCAAAAGCAGGACTCTTACCATGGCAGAGGTCAAGTATAAGCGAGTTCTCTTAAAACTCAGCGGAGAGATTCTTGCTGGAGAGAAGGGGATCGGCATAGATCCAACCATCGTAAGGCAGCTCACCCAACAGATCAAAGATGTTCGAGAACTGGGCGTTCAGGTCGGGGTAGTCATCGGTGGTGGCAACATCTTCCGGGGTGTCCAGGCTGGACCACAAGGTATTGACCGGGTTACCGGAGACTACATGGGTATGCTTGCTACGGCGATCAACGCCTTAGCTTTACAGGACAGGCTTGAAGCCGAGGGTGTTGATACGCGAGTGCTCTCGGCTATCGAGATGAAAGAGATCTCAGAACCGTACATTCGCCGCCGAGCCACGCGACACCTTGAGAAGGGGCGGGTGGTGATTTTTGCGTGTGGAACAGGGAATCCTTTTTTTACAACTGATACGGCAGCGAGCTTGCGCGCTATGGAAGTAGGAGCTGAGATCCTTCTCAAAGGTACGAAGGTAGACGCTGTCTACGATTCTGACCCGGTTAAAAATCCAGATGCAATACCGTTCGGGACGATCTCGTTTATGGACGTACTCCAGAAAGGATTGCGGGTGATGGATACCGCTGCTATTTCTCTCTGCATGGACAACCAACTGCCGATAATTGTTTTTAACGTCGGGGTAGAGGGTAACTTTAAGCGGATAGTGTGCGGCGAAGTTGTAGGGACCCTAGTGCAGGGGTAGTCGTCTCTGTCTGTGAGCGTTTGCTCACGACGAGGCGCTCTGTAGAGATTCGAGCAACGTGCTTTTCGATTGGTGTGTACTTTAAAGAGGCTAGCGAGATATGGCAGGGCAATTTGATGCATACAAACAGAGCTGCGCAAAGGCGATCGAACACTTCAAGAAGGATCTCTCGCGACTACGCTCGGGCCGGGCAAGCACCAGCCTTCTGGAAGGATTGACCGTCGACTACTACGGTTCACAAGTGCCACTTCAGCAGATCGGCATGGTCGCAGCTCCCGAGCCAAGGCTCCTGACTATTCAGGTCTATGACGGCTCAGCTGTCGAAGCAATCGAGAAAGCGATTCAACAGTCCGAGCTTGGTCTTAATCCGTCAAGGGATGGGAATTTGATTCGCGTGGCAATTCCAGCGTTGAACGAAGAGCGCAGAAAAGAGCTTATCAAGAAGATCAGTAAGATGTCTGAAGAGACTAAAGTGGGTTTGCGCAACCACCGCCGTGACGAAGTAGAGCTTGTGAAAAAGAAGCAGAAGGCGAAAGAGATGTCCGAGGACGACTCAAGAAAAGCGCAGGAAGAGATTCAGAAGATAGTTGATAAGTTCGTCGCTGAAGTTGATGTCGCTGTTGCTGCTAAAGAGAAAGAATTGATGGAGGTGTGACCCACGGGCGGGTGTTTTGCTTCTGCCGTAGGCTTTGAGTGCCGCAGAATTACAACCACTTCAGACGTACCGTTCGGTTGCTGAGTACATTTCATGGGTGATTCCGCGTCCAAGTCGAAGCATTCGCCAGCTTCCACAGCTGCTCCTAAGGTGCTTCCAAAGCACGTGGCTATAATCATGGACGGAAATGGCCGGTGGGCGCGCAAGAGATTTCTTCCCCGTATCGAAGGTCACAGAAACGGCGCCAAGAGCGTTCGCATGGTGGTAGAAGAGAGTAGGCGCTTGGGAATTCGCTACCTCACCCTCTTTACATTCTCGACGGAAAATTGGCGGCGCCCTGAGCAGGAAGTTGGCGGGCTAATGCACCTTTTTGTGCAACATTTAGAGAGTGAACTGGACCTGCTCTTAAAGAATGGAGTTAGGCTGCGCGCCATGGGCGACCTATCAAGGCTGCCGGAATCGGTCCGGTCACTTCTAGAACGGAATGAAGAGAGGACGAAAGATTTGGACGGTATGGATCTTATTCTGGCCGTATCATACGGCGGAAGAGAAGAGATCGTCCGTGCCGCTCGAAAGTTGGCGAGTGAGGCACGTGCCGGAACGCTCGACCCCGACACGATCACCGAGGAGACTTTTAGTGGAGGGATGTACCTCGCTGACGTGCCAGACCCCGACCTGCTTATTCGAACCAGTGATGAAAATCGGATCTCGAATTTTTTGCTGTGGCAGCTCGCCTACTCAGAGATTGTCGTATCACCTCTCTTCTGGCCTGAGTTTTCAAAAGAAGAGTTTATGAGGTGCCTCCATGACTACGCAGGGCGTAACCGTAGGTTCGGACTTACCCAGGAACAGCTTGAAGCAAGTGATTAACCTCGCCAGTCTCTTCCGTTTTGAGGGAAACGGATCGTTAAAGGATAGGCTCATCACTGCCCTCATTATTCTTGTAGTGGCTCTCGGGTTCTCTTGGCTTTCCATAGTCTTGCCGCACGGAGGAGTTCTCTGTGTGCTGTGGGGCACGTGTGTGGCTGTTATTAGTGCGTTTGAAGTTGCTCGCCTTTGCGCGCGAGATCAACAAACGCTCCGGTATCAACCGGTTCGAGGAGTGGTACTGTTTCTCATTCTCTCACTGCCTGCACTTGTTTCCATGTCAGCGGGTGTTACGGCGGTGTTTACTTGTGAGGTGGCTTGGGCTCGATTGTACATCGGTACGGTGACCGCCGCTCTGCTTCTCGTCCTGTACCAGGTACTGCACGGCCGATCGCAGATTGAGCTCGCGGCACGAGACGGGGAGCGGCTCGTATCCGCGTTTTTACTCGTGTCACTGTGTGCACCCCAGGTGATTCTCCTCTCTGCCCACCCTAACGGGGTCCGCTTGGCGTGGTGGCTTGTAGCTGTTGTGGCCCTGAATGACTCGGCTGCTTTTTTTGCGGGACGATCTTTTGGTCGACATAAGATGGCTCCGGCGTTATCACCGAATAAAACCGTCGAGGGGAGCCTTGTGGGGCTTCTGGTTGGTGCACTCGCAGGACTACTTTTTTGGCGATATTTGCTAGCCCTGCCGCTCGCGCCGGGGTGGGTCCTTCTTCTCTCCTTACTTGCCTGTATCGGGGCACAGGGTGCAGATCTGTCAAAATCGTACCTAAAGCGTCTTTGTGGTGTAAAAGATACCGGCGCCTTTTTCCCCGGC
>JAYVGZ010000285.1:0-3054 GCA_043771805.1 Pseudomonadota bacterium | reverse complement strand
GGACCACCAACGTTAACGCCCGAAGCGTTGTACAGGCCACCCGATGCGCCTGGCGTGACGCCACCCGCATAGAAGCGACGCATACGGCCTGCGAACGGTGCAGTTGCTGACGTGTTGCCAAAGGCTTCGTCATCGACAGCGATGTCGCCGCCTGGGGCTTCAGCCGTTGTAGCTGCGTTCTTGTAAACGTAGCGCATCGAGAAGATCAGGCCAGTAGGACCCGTCAGCGGTTGCACGCCCACGATTTCCGTACCGATGGTGCCTGGGATGATCCGGCGGATCATAGGCATCATGATCTTCTGGAAGCTACCGATGTTGCCTGTCGAAACGACGTCGGCACCGGCAGTTTCCTTCAGCATGTAGTTACGCTGATTCTCTAGAGCGATCTCGACGATACGAGCCTTCGCTGGTGGGAGGTTTTCGAGCAGAGCAGCCTTGGCTTCGCCCCAAACCTTTGCTTCTTTCAGAAATTGCATTTAAGTCTCCTGGGAGTTAGGGTTATGCCAAACCTGCGAGGCGCTTCATGCGAAGCAACGCGCTGCTTGGTTCTGTTGATTCCGTAACCAAAGTTTCCTCTGGTTCGCTTTCATTGCCGGTTACAACCTTGCTCTCAATGAGCGGGGCAGCAGCTGGCTTTGTCGGCGCCGTTACGGCGGGTGCAGCCACCGTTGATTCTTTCAGAACGCGTGCGAGGTAAACCTTGTACGCTTCGTCCAGCTTCTCAGTGGTTACATTGTTGAGGATGAGCTTCATCTGCTCACGGGTCGTGCCCGTCAGCGGAGCGAGTAGCTCATCCAGCTTGTTTTGACGTGCTTCAGCAACACGCTGACGGTCAATGTCAGCAAGACGCTTCTGTGCATCAGTAAGTTTGTCAAGGGCTTCAGCGAGGGCACGCTCAGTCTTCGAAACGTCTTCTTTGAAGAGCTTCTTGTACTCAGCGCCGAACGACTCAAGGATCTTGCGACCAAACTCGAGCTTCTTAACTTCGATGATGTCTTCCTTCAGCTCGTCGAACTCAGCGTCAACGCGCTGTTCAAGAAAGATGTCGAGCTTGTCAACAAGCTGATCCATCTCTTCGCCGAAACGGACAGCAAGCTGTTCCTTCTCTTCGACGATCTTCTCCGCGTGCTCAACTTCGAGGTCGCGGTACTGTTCGATGTCGCCATGAAGTTCTTCGAACTCGCGTGCGGTCACTTCGTCGAGCTTCTTGTTAAGCGTTTCGACGAGCTCTTCGCGAGCCTTCACGAACTCCTCGGTCAGGCGTGCGTTGACTTCAGTCTCAAGCTTTGAGCGCTCTTCAACTAGGTACGCAGCAACAGCAGCATTGAACTGCTCTTTCAGCGTAGCCTTAGTGTCTTCGCTCAGCAAGTCTGACTCAAGCAGCTTTTTGAGGATTTCTTCCATGCGTGTTATCTCCGATTTAGAGTTGCTATCAACTAAAGGTTGACAGATGATATTTACTAGTTAAGATCAAAATGCTCTACTTTTTATATGTGAAAAGAGCCGAAGCGCGTGTTTAGATGCGCTTCGGCTCTTAAATTTAACCCTCTTGAAGGGGCTTAATTAGGCAACTTTGTTGTTATCTGTCTCTTAGTGTTACTGTCGCTCTTATGCTTATTCTGACTTCGGTGTTTCGACCTTAACTACGGCCGGTGCGATAACAGCCGCTTTAACTTGTTCCTTAACTACAGCTTTTGCCACGACAGGGAGAGGCTTGCTCTCCATACCGCACGCTTGCAATACTTCATTTTCCCACTCGGCAACGAGCACTACGTCTTTCTTACCCAGCTTGTCAAAAGCGTCGCACAAAGCTTTAGCTCTGGCTTCAATGTCTGAAGGGTTGACTGAGCTAAACTTGGCGTACCAGTCATAGCCACCAATGAGAAACAGGTTATCGTATCCTGAACGCTTGATATCAAGTGTCATTAAGCTTCCTTTGTAACGGGCTTAGCCGTGTAGAATGTAATCGTTGTCTGATCATCGCTTTGGCCGACCAGCGAGACAACGTAGTCGCCACGCTTCATCAAGCGCTTGGTTCCGATTCGGCCGGCAAGCGCGAAGCCTGCACGCTTCACGCGCTCAAGGGTCACTTCGCCGTCGGTCGAGATTCCTAGCATCCGTGTAACGCGCTTGAACTCACGCTCTGAACCTGAAGAGATGCCGTAGACTGCGCCGCGCGCATGCTCGCGACCGAACATCGAGTAGACGCGCTTCGTCTCGCGGCGAAGGTCCTGGTTCTCAGTTTGCTCGAGGTTAGTGTAGATGTCAAACTTTGGCCGGAAGAAGAACGCTGTCTTCTCGGGTGAGAATGACGTGTCACCGTCATCGCCACCCTTAGGCTCTTTAGGGCCGGTGTCCTTAGCGATCTTCGGAGCTTCGGCAGGAGGCTCTTTGGCCTCAGTGATGAGGATGAGTGACTTAAGGAGTTCGAGTTCCATTGCTTACTTTCTTAACTGTTGGCCGGTCAGAGCTTCGAAGAAGGAGGCGAGCTCCGCTGCAAAGTACTTCTGAGCCTTTTGATCGTGGATGACGGCCTCTGCGAGGGTCATTATCTTTTGATTTTCAGTCAGCGCTTCCATGACGTGACCTGGATATGCGCCTGGTGCGGACGGAGCCGCGACAACGTCCACGGTGACCAGCGAGAAGCCTGAGACCCGACCTTCAACCACGTTACCCGATCCGCGCGATGAGACGCCTAGCTTTCCGCCAGCGTTCAAGATTGACTTGACGATCTGGCCTTTTGGGTGGCCTTCAATGATGCGGGCCTTACCCATCGCATTTGAGCCGTCCATCTTCATCTCAGTGATGATGTGTGAGACGTTATTGAGGTCGATCGTTAGGTTGTCAGGGTGGTTAAGCTCGCCGTAGACCGTTTGTCCTTCAGCGATGCGCTTGTTGATCGAGTCAACAGCCGTTGAAATTTCTTCTAATGGATAAATACGACCATTACCATTAGTCAAATTGCTCTGCATAAAAATGCCAGATAAGTAAGATGCTTTATTACCGTCATGCTCTTCGACCATCAGCTTTGCACTGTTTGGCGAGATATGTTCG
>JAYVGZ010000284.1:0-8894 GCA_043771805.1 Pseudomonadota bacterium | reverse complement strand
TATCGATTCGCGGATGCGAATCAAAACAACAACCTATAGTGATTTACGGCAAAAGCCTTGCCAGTTTCACTGGCACGGACTTTTGCAAATCACTATAGTATCAGGCAGTTGCATTTTACCTGAAACACTCTCCCTTTCACCACAGATATGCGTGTATAAATCACCGCTATCTGTTTGTGTAAGGGTTCCTCAATGAGTAATGCAGCTCGTACCACTAAGGCCTACTGGTTATCCGTAGACGGCCGCGCCCGACTTCACAATTCGAATCCAGCACGCGGTGCGGCAGTCCGCCCAGTTGCCATTCGGTCACACAGTCAAACTGCGGCCTCTGAAGTAGCGGCTCTCGGCCTCATCCTCGCTTCCTTACAGATACTTGATGGCCTCCTAACAGGTATCGGAGTCTTTCACTTTGACGCTGGCCTGGGGATGGAAGCCAACGCCGTCTTGCGCGAACTCATGAACCTGCTTGGAGTCATCCCTGCTCTCGTCCTGGTAAAGACGGTTGCTGTGGGTATCGTCTCTGGATTGTGTTTGTACGCTTACTCCGTGGCGTGGCTCAAGCCAGCACTAAAATTTGTAATCGCGCTGTATGCGGTGCTCGCGGTGCTACCGTGGAGTGTTATTTTGGCGACTGAATTCCTTGCCTGATACGGAAGAGGGCATCTCGCCATCAGTCCTTGCAGATTTTCTACTGCCAGAGCGACGCGCCTCTTTGCAATACCCGCTACGATGTTGTTACTGTGGGAACAATCAGTTTCACATTTCAACAAGGGAATCCATGCGGGTGACAAAGTGGGGCGAATGCGGGTTGTTGTGCTCAATCTTTCTCACCCATAGGTACGGTAGCGGCGCAGTGGGCGCGCCTGAGATTGCCGAGAGTCAGGGGCTGGACCTCCAGTATACCCAGCAGGTACTCCACAGACTTCGCAAGGGGAAGATTATAACGAGCGTCCGTGGGCCCAAGGGAGGCTTCCGGTTAACCCGTGACCCATCGACGATTTCCTTGAAAGATATCCTCTACGCTGCGGAGGGCGATACGTTTGAGATCATCTGCGACTATGCCCCGATTCGGCCAAACAAAGAACCTCCCGGACACTGCTCTACAAAAGACTCCTGCGGTCTCTACGGGGTGTGGCTAGAGTTACGTTCAGCTATTGACGAACTTCTTGAAAAGAAAACGTTAGCACAACTTGCGGCTAGCACTCCGCCGGCGCAGGCCCTGGTATCGATCTCGCCATCACTGACCCAGCAGTAGAGCTTTTGAGCAAAGACTAACCTGGGCCGCATCAGAATAGGCTAAAACTGCCTGGGCTTTTTGATATCCACTCCACCAGCTGTAGCCGACTGTGAGGGACTTTTGACCGATGGGATAAAAGTATACCTTAGTAGGATCGCCTCTCCACTCCGTTGAATTTCCACCGTGGAGCTATCCTCGTTTTGCAACAGCTGCGTGTACGCCACAAATTGCTCGGGCTTACGTACCAAAAAACCATCAACAGCGACGATGATATCCGAGTTCTGCAACCCCAACAGGGTGTAGACACTCTTAGGCTTCACGTCGAACACCCTGTAAACATACGACTCGGGCGATACTGCGCTTTGAAAAACTGGTACCAGTCGAATCGTATTATCACCCCGCCTTCCAAGCTGCGAGATAAAATCGCGTCTCTGAAGCGTGAGAGAAACGCTCCTAAAGAGCGGGGGATTTGGACGAATCTCTTCGATCCGCTTCGGCTGCACAGGTTCATGGTTTATGCACCCCGTCGAGCACAGAGCTGCACCCAAAAAAATTACTCGACAAAAAAAACGCATACCAAGGTACCCTACTTTCGAACTGGGAGTCGTGGTCTACTCGCCAGCCTCCACCTCACAAAACTGCCTTACCGACGGAAGATCCATCCGATGGTACCGGGCCCGCTCACTTATAACAACGGACCTAATTTGTTCATACGTTTCCTGCAGGTCCCGGTTAACGACCAGATAATCCACCTTTCCTGTATCACCCGAGAGGCCCAGTAAGGACTCATACTCTTGTTGGGCAGTACCAAAACGCTTCGCAAGTTCCTCGCGATCGACGGTGCCGCGATTACGTAGTCTTCCCTTGAGGTCAGTAAAACTGGGCGGGAGGATGAAAACTGTTACGGTGTTGTTCGGGAAAGCTCGCTTGAAGTTGAGAGCTCCACGAATATCAATCTGAAAAAGAAGATCGCGCCCTCCGTTGATACCGTCCAGAAGCGTCGAGCGCAAAGTTCCGTACAGATTCCCGTGGGTCTCCTCCCATTCAAAGAACTCACCGGCACCAGCCCTTTCAAGGAATTCTGCACGATTCAGGAAATGATAGCTCTTTCCCGACACTTCCCCTTCTCTGATCGGCCTACTCGTTGCTGACACCGAATAGTGCAGAGTCTCACTGAACTCAGAGAGCAATCGATTGCAAAAAGTAGTCTTCCCAGATCCTGTTGGACCCATCAGAACGAAGAGGATACCTTTGCGAACTAAATTTCTCTCCATACTCAATGTGGTCTGCCACCCGAACTACGCTATATTTTACTCTAGGTTTTACTCTAGGTTTTACTCTATGTTTTGGACCTGTTCACGAATCTTCTCAAGCTCTGCTTTCGCGTCGACTACAACGCCCTGTACTTTGCCATCCTGAGCCTTTGAGCCGATCGTATTGAATTCACGACCCAGCTCTTGCACTAGGAAATCTAGTTTCCGGCCTACTCCTTCGGGGTCGCCACCAAGACTGCCGCGGAACTGCTCTACGTGACTACCGATGCGAGCAATCTCCTCGGTGACGTCAGATCTTTCGGCAAGAAACGCTACTTCCGTGGCGAGCCGTTGTGGATCGACTGGTACATCTGCCGCTAACACCCGCAGGCGATCTTCTAAGCGCTGCTTGAAGCGCCGGGGTAGATCAGCCGCCGCCTCCACGATCACGTCTCTCAAGAGTTCAAGCGTCCTGAGTCGATGAGAAATCTCTCGAACCAGGGCCTGTCCCTCTGTCGCGCGCATTTCAGAGAGGGTTTCACTCCCCTGCTCAAGCGCCTTCGTTAGGGCGCCTAGCTCCGATTCTCCCACTGCAATCGGTTCATCCCCTTGCCGAGTGTCTTTAAGAACGGCGTGAGCTAAAAATGCCCCCAAGTGATCTCCCGTTACACCGTACTTTTTACACGCGCGGGAATAGAGAGAAACGGCATTATCAAGGGCCGCGTCGCCCTGGAGCTCTGTTGCACCGCCACATTCCACCCCTTCCGCGGCAATGGGTGTCGTACGCCGGACAACAGTCACGTCAATCCGTCCCCGTCGGTGGAAGCGCTGCACTACCCCCGTTAAGTCTCGTTCGAACTGCGCGTACACTCGCGGAGCCTTGAAGGTTACCTCAAGGAAACGGTTATTAACCGACTTCAGTTCGACCTCCAGATCGAAACCATTCCCCGATGCAGTTGCACGGGCAAATCCGGTCATACTACGAACGCGCGGTATTTCCTTTCTCGACATGCAAGGGTCCTTCTTATTGACGAAAGCGAGGGCGTTACCGACTATTTAAACGAGAGATCTCAGCGCGCAACCGTTCACAATCAATTGCCACAGTGCCGACTTCTGATACCACAATACCAGCTGCGATGTTCGCCAGTGTTCCCGCTACCGCTGGAGTTGCACCCACCGCCAAGGCGGCAGAGAACAGGGCTGTCACCGTATCACCTGCGCCGCTCACATCAAAAACCTCAACGGCGGTTGTCTCGAGATGTATCCCATCAGCCATTCCTGACTGCTGTACGATCATGCCATCTTCGCCAAGGGTGATTACCATCAACTCGGCGTTCCACCGCTTCATAAGGACATCGGCCGCATGAAATGCATCAGCTACTGACCTAATCGAAACCCCTGATGCTATCTCGGCCTCCTTCCTATTTGGCTTTGCGACACTCATTCGCTTGTAGGCACTGTAGTTTCTTGGATGTGGATCTACAAAGAGAGGTCGTGAGGCGAGCCCAAGTCGTCCCACATTCCACGCATCATCAAGCCTGCGAAGCACGGCCTCTGATACTGCGCCCTTCCCGTAGTCAGAGACGATTACTGCTCTATTGGCGTCGATGTGAGCATCTAGAACCCCTGCAACTCCTTCACTAAGCGCGGTAGATTCTGCCGACGTCTTCTCTCTATCAATCCGAACCATCTGCTGATTCTGGGCGATAACTCGAGTCTTGAGGGTTGTGGGGCGCGAGCGATCGACAAGAACTCCATCTTTCTCAGCCCCTATTTCCCCAAGAAGGGAGAGCAATTGCTGCCCTTCGTCGTCGTCACCTATTAATCCACATACAGAGACCCTTGCACCGATTCGGCACAGATTCCGCACCACGTTTCCCGCGCCACCGAGTCTATCCTCACTACGAACAACTTCAACAACGGGTACTGGTGCTTCAGGCGAGATCCGGTCAACGCGCCCCCAGATATAGCGGTCAAGCATCAGGTCACCCACGACCAGGACGGGCACGTTCGCTATTCGGTCGAGGGTACCAAGGAGTTCATCGCTGTTGCTTAAAGTCATGCCCGACTGTATAGCAAGTCCGACGAGTTAAGGCTACGCACCCGGTGCCAAACACCCCCCATTTGGGACCCCTCATTTGGGGCTAAAAATCATTCCTTAGCAGCTCTGGCTGGGGGAAATCCGTAAGGCACTTAGCGGTCCGGTACCCCTGTTCTCCTGCGCCAGCTACTGGTGGGGCGCTGACTAAGCCAGTTTCGTGATCTACGCGCATCCTCTGACCCCTGGGGTAAAGCAGGCCCTGCAGTAAAGCAGACTAGCCGCTCCGTCGTTTGTTTGAGATAAGGTAACCATGTCGCAACCAGGAGAATTTATCGGAGTAGCCGTTGTCGTAGACGACCTCGAATCCAATCGGAATCTTTTTGGGGATATTCTTCGAAGCCTAAAAATGGAGGTCGTAACTGCCGCAGACGGGGTCGCAGGGTTGACCGCTGTCCGAGAACGAGTCTTCGCAAAAAATCCGCCCACGATTGTTTTTCTGGATATGATGATGCCCGAAATGGGGGGAATTGAGTGCGCGACTCTGATACGCACTATGGGATACAAAGGCCCCATTATGGCTTTTTCCGCCGATGTGTCATCGAAGACCTCTGCGCTCGCGAAGGGGGCTGGGGTTGATCATTACTTTCTTAAGTCTACTTTCAACCGGGCGTTGGCTGCAGCGCTCATAAATTCGTACTGCTCGATATCGGTTGAGTAAATTTATCTCACCCTTTACTTCATTTCATCTTGTCCTGCCGTATCGATCAACCCGAAATGAGGACACAGATGGTTGCGGGGGCTGTCGCTCCCCTCTGTTTTTTTCGCCCTCGTCCAGTAGAAGATGAGGAGCAGCAGCGTTCCCATTCCTCTCCTTTGATTGCAATAAGTACATAAAGGTGTACACTATTATTATGAGAAAATACCTCAAAGTTTCACTTAAACAATTAAAGCAAGAACTTAGCTCCGTAGCTGCAGAAGCAGCATCGGGGACGACTGTTGAAGTAACCCGATACAACAAGCCTTTTTTGCGATTGTTACGCGCCGAAAACTCGGGAGTTTTTGTCGGACATAACGTGGACAACTTCTCCTTGAAGCCACTTGCAATAATCGTGGGGAATAAGTCCCGCCAAATGAAGAGTTCAATCGTGCAAGAATTACTGAAGGACCGGGCGTGATCTACCTCGATACCTCTGCGTATTTATCAGTACTATTCCAAGAAAAGGATGCTCGATCCATCGAAAAAGCCATCAAAGGAGAGCGTCTCTGCACATCAACTCTGATGTTCTTTGAAGCAGAGCGAAATGTGGTACATCACACCCGACAGTTGAAAATTTCGGAGAAGGTATTTGAGCAAGCTATGGAACGAATCCAAGAGGACATTGAAGGTTTCTACGTCAAGGATGTGGCGAGCGATCTGCTTTTTACGAAAGCTTTTCCGGCTGTCACTACACCCAAAACTGCGGACCTCATACATCTGAGGACGGCGCTATGGTTTCTCAATCAGGGAGATTTCAAATTGTTTGTCACGACGGACCACCTGCAGAAGAAGGCCGCAAAAGAGCTCGGATTGCCTGTTTTGTAGATACATTACCGGTAATGTTAGCCGGCCACTACCTTACCGGCCCGCGGCTTTCTTGATGCAATCACCTGTCGCGCCATTCAACTCAAAACTAACGGCGGTCCCCTCTCCCTCTCTGCTAAGAATCTTCAACTCGCTTCCGTGTAGCATCGCAACCTTCTTGGCTATCGTCAGCCCCACTCCAGATCCGGTCGTAGCGCCTCGAACATTAGTGCCCCTGAAGAACTCCCTCTGAACATCGCCGAGATCACTCTCAGGGATTCCACAACCCGTATCCGATAGAAGAACTCGCACACCACCGGCAACCACATGAAGTGATACCGTTATCCGACCACCGCGTTCCGTGTACCGCAGGGAATTCTCCGCTAGATTTCTCATCAATCGCTCGATGAGCTGGACATTTCCAAGAACGAGCGGCAGCTGTGGCGGGGAAACGGCTTCGAGGCAAACACCCTTCTCTTCCGATCGTTGTTTCAAAGACATAACTACGTCCATCACGAGATCCGTCAGCGCAAATGGCTCCTTCTCGATCGTCTCACCGGAAGATTCAAGTTTACTGAGCTCGTGAAGATCATTCACTAAGGTTGCCGCAGACTGAGTACTTTTGAGGGCTACGGCCATGTACCTGAGTGAATCCGATCTCTGTAACCGATCGCCTCGCTCCATCAACGTCTCAAGGTAGCCTTGAACGGCGCCGAGGGGTCCACGAAGATCGTGTGATATTGCGGTTAAGTTCGAATGCATCCCGGCTACCCGCCTCAGCATGACGAGCAAAATCGCCCCTCCGGCAACCATCACGATCAAAACAGTGAAGAGTGCCGACATCACCCCAACGGTAAGGGTAGCCGAAGTCGCGTGGGTTGCATTAGGCTCTGATCCTGCAAGCACTACATAGACGAAGTGCGGAGTACCACCAAGAGAGACAGGCGCTACTGAGATCGGATTCTTTGAACGAACATCTATAGGATCATCCCCGTACAGAACCTCTTCCGAGCCGGCACCAGCAACATTCTCACGTAAAGCGCGCATGTCGATGAACGGCAGCTTCACAGGACCGTACCCTTCGGGGCTCACCTTGACGATTCCATGCTCATCGAGGAGGTAAATCCGAACAGCCGGGTTAAATGCCGCTAAATCGCGGATCTGCTTGTAAGTTACCTCTGGCTTCGATGCGCCCGCTATCGAACTCAACCGAGATGCGAAGAGTCGCGCAATATCCCGGTGTGCTATCGAATCAGAAACAGTAAGAGCGCGGCGAGAAAGTGCGGTGCTCGCCCAGAGTTGAAACGCAATGAGACCGAGGACACCTAAGAGTATCGTTATCACAACCCGAGCCGAAGTAACGTGCCGGTATCGACCAAGACGATGACGAGCCAACCGGTATGACGATTGTGCTTCCGCTAAAGCGTAGCGAAGGCGATTAGTGAGCGCTAACTTCATCTTTGCTCACACACTTATACCCGACACCCCACACCGTTTGAATAAATCGAGGGCGCGCAGGATCGTGCTCAATTTTGGATCGTAGTCGATTGATATGGGTGTTGACGGTGTGCTCATACGCGGACGATGTGTAGCCCCAGACGGATTGAAGCAGGTGCTCGCGAGTGAATGCTCGACCTGAGTGCTTCGCGAGGTAGAAGAGTAGATCAAACTCGGTACCGGTTAAGGTTAATTTTTGTCCGTCTACGACAACGTCTCTGCTGCGCGGATCTACTGAGAGCGATCCGACTTGAACAGTAGAGTCACTCTCACCTTGCCCGACAAGATCGCGGCGAAGAAGCGCCTTCACCCGAGCGACGATCTCACGAATGCTGAAGGGCTTCGTAACGTAATCATCTGCTCCGATCTCTAACCCCAGGACCTTATCAACTTCGTCACTGCGGGAAGTTAGCATCAGTATTTTCGCCGCAGTCCCTACCCTTCTAAGCTCTCGGCACACTTCGACACCATTACGGCCCGGAAGCATCACATCGAGCACTACGAGGGTGTAGGCTCCTGTCTTCGCCATTTCCAAGCCGCGCGCGCCGTCTGCGACGGTGGTTACGGAGAACCCTGCTTCGCTGAGGTGGAGCTTTAGTAGCTCTCCAATGTTTGGGTCATCGTCTACGACTAGGATCTTGATCATATGAGATTCACTGAGTGGTAAGCAGTTTCTTTCATTATGGGTACTAATCCATCTGGCGAAGCCTAAAACGAACGTGCATGACGTCTCACGCTTAGAAACCTGAACAGCGGGACTTCCCATGAGATCGCATGGGAAACGGGAACATTACCAAAGAGTTAGTTCCCGGTAGACTCTTAGCGACAAGAGTCCGCACCCCCGAAGCCTGTCGAATCTTTTTCCTAAATGCGGGGCTACGCGGTCATCCGCGAGCGGGCCCGTGTTATTCGGTCGCCCGAAGAGTCCGCATCAATGTAATGACATTCGGTGGAAATGATTCATTTTTGATCGGATTTGCCAAAAAAAGATGGCCCAGGAGATTCTGCGGGTACAAGACCACGAGAAATAGTCTTCGATAGGCGACAGAAGAGAGGGCCTCGCGTATAACGATTCTTCATGGGTGGCAATTTGGAACAGGATAGAGGCCCTACCCGGGGCGAGGACGCAACCTTAGGTGAGCCGGGCTTGCGGTTTGCCGAACATCCCACGGGCGTTCTTCTCTCACAACTCACCTATTTGCTCTGCCATCCGAAAAATGAACTACTTTCCCGTGAAGAGAGACACGAGAAAGTCAAAACCGAGCTCTATGTTGAATCTCTTCTCGGCAACAAACTGATCACTAT
>JAYVGZ010000283.1:0-2119 GCA_043771805.1 Pseudomonadota bacterium | reverse complement strand
TCCGTGCCAGTGAAACTGGCAAGGCTTTTGCCGTAAATCACTATAGGTTGTTGTTTTGATTCGCATCCGCGAATCGATAGCGTTTTCCAAAAGCTGGGATTTCGCTACGGACTTTTGGAAAACGCTATATGCACTGTTCTTCAAATACTAGCGCGAGGCGTCTGGCGCAAGAGCTCCGTGCGGAACGGGAGTAGCTCGCTTACACACCTGAACGAAACCGTAGGTCTGTTAGTTATTAGATAGAAAACATAATCATCTCGGTGAGATTCCGCTTTTGTCGGTACAAAATCAGATTGATGACATGGACTTCCCCTTACCCCGGCCATATACTCCGGCCGGTACCGCGTCCTAAACCCAAATATCGAACATGGCTTTTACTTAATGTTCGAGTAGTTTTCGAACGAAAAGCTCTTGGGCTCCCGTTCGAAACGATGCGGTTATTAGCTTTGGGCCGCTGCGGTACCCGGTAGTTTTTTTCTTCTCGTTGAGCGTCGTCGTTTAGCTTTGTTGTCTAGCTCCATCGTCTCGCTCTACTGTCTAGCTGGCAATTTTTTTCTGTGGTCGAATGAAAGTTTTGATGTTGGGGTGGGAGTATCCACCTCATATTGCTGGAGGGTTGGGTACCGCGTGCGAGGGCCTCACGACCGCTTTGGCTCGGCACAGTATTTCAATTCACTTTGTCGTTCCTCATCTGTTCGGTGGTGAAGCTGCCGGGCACATGGTGCTAACGGATGCGAAAAATACAGAGTCGGTTCCAAGTGTCGGCGGCACGGCGCCCCGCGATGCAACCCAAATGAACGGAACAACCGGAAGTGTTACGACACATCAAATCCAGTCGTTTCTAAGCCCATACTGGACTCCCGTCAAATTCAAAGAAATCGTAGCGCAGCTCACGCAGCAGCACCGTCGATCCATAGCGCTGCAGTTAGGGAGTAAACTCGACGATCTGGCTCAAGCCCTCATCGACGGAGAGGTGTACGGTATCGACCTGACTTCCGTACTCATCGAGGAGGAGTGGATTCCTGCTCCAGTTGAACGGTATGGGAATGACATCTTTCAGGAAGTAGAGCGCTTCACCGCAAACGTAGTGGCATTGGCAGCAGGTCGTGAATTTGATCTTATTCACGCGCACGACTGGATGACTTTCCCTGCGGGGGTTGCTCTAGCGCAGATTACACGGAAACCGCTTGTCGTTCACGTTCACAGCCTGGAGTACGATCGCAGTGGATTATCGGTAAACGAGCAGATTAACCAAATTGAGCGTTTTGGGCTTGAGTCTGCCGATAAAGTTATTGCTGTAAGCTACTACACGGCACGATCTATTCAGAAGTACCACAACATCGGAAAAGATAAGATCAGTGTCGTGCACAACGGTGTGTATCCACGTCAAGCGGTGCAGGATTACAAACTGAAGAAGACCTGGCCACGTAATGTAGTGCTCTTTCTCGGACGGGTAACGTTCCAAAAAGGGCCAGATTACTTCGTTGAAGTTGCCTCCCGTGTTGTTCCGCACATTCCGGATGTCCTGTTCGTTTTGGGTGGAAGTGGAGACATGTTGCCCCGCCTTATTGAGCGAGTTCGTGAACTTGGATTAGAGGATAACTTTCTTTTTCCGGGATTCCTCAAAGGTGAAGAGCTCGAAGAGATGTTCTCCATAGCCGACCTCTACGTCATGCCATCAATCTCTGAACCGTTCGGAATCACGGCCCTTGAAGCTATCAGCTTCGAGACTCCAGTTATTGTTTCAAGACAGTCAGGTGTATCGGAAGTGCTTGATAACGCACTAAAATCAGATTTTTGGGACCTCGATCGAATGGCCGATTTAGTTATCAATATTTTGCTGCACGAAGAGCTCAGAAAGGAAATGATCGTTAATGCGAAGGAAGAAGTGAAACGGCTTCACTGGGATGCCTCGGCGATCAAGACAATCGAAGTGTACGACCTAGTGGCTTAGTCGTAGCGGCATAGTTTATTTTTTGCTCGTACTGACTAGCAGCGGTCGTGTTTGGTAAAGTAAACGTCTCATGTCGTCAATCTGCTTCTACTTCCAGGTTCACCAGCCCTACCGCCTTAAGCGTTATACCTATCTAAACGTGGGCCAAGACCACCACTATTTTGA
>JAYVGZ010000282.1:0-2754 GCA_043771805.1 Pseudomonadota bacterium | reverse complement strand
CGACATCACTGGCCGTATTGAAGGCATTGGCTTACTGGACGTAATCTGGGAGCCGAAGCCGGTCGTTCTAGCCGCGTTCGAAAAGCTCGGCGACCTGACCAGAAAGCCGTCCGAAGCAATTGCTGAAGAGCAGCAAGCCGTTGCCGAGTACGAAGCGCTGACGATCGCCGAAACCAACCTGACTGCGCTTGAACAAGCCGTGGGCGAGGTTCTCCCTCCGCGCGCTGGGAACTTCAAGAGCTACATCGACATCACTTACGCTGCCACGGTTTGGCCGATCACGCTGGTGTCGCTGCTCATCACCGACTTTCTCCGTCACGTTGTTGACCTGGCCTTCACCTACTTCCGCGGCTTCTTGGACTCGGTCTCCAAGATGGCCTTCGGCGAGTTCTCGGCTAAGTAATCCGCCTTGCGCCTTGGAAGCCGCCTTTGGACGGCTTTTTCTTGTCATAAATATGTGTACATCCTCCTCAAGATAGTATATAATTGTCCTTCTCTCCGTAGTACAGTGGAAAGTATCAAGCACTCCTAATGCTTAGGCACAGGTTCGATTCCTGTCGGAGAGACCAAACCCTTAACCTAGAAAACATATGAGCTCACAGTCAAAAAACGCACGCAAGCTGGCCAAGGCCCGCGAGATCACCAGGATGCACAAGAACGGCGAGAAAGGTCCAGCCCAAACTACGCCACTGCATGGCAAGCGTTGGGGGTATCGGACCAACCCTGAGATTCAGAAGCGCATTGCTGAGGCGATGAAGGCCAGCAACGAGGCTAATACTAAGAAAACTGTGCTCGAGAAGCTGAAGGCCAAGCGCTCTTGAGCGAGGGGCTGTATTTGTTCGGTGGTTACTGGTATACCGCCGCGCTTGGCGGGCCGCAACCACAGGGCATCGGCAAGATTGATAAACTGCAAGGCTGCAAATAGGGCGTGTGCGCAGCCATTACGCGTGACACCAAAGACTGAGCTCGCGCTTCTTCGAAACCGTTGCATCGTTGCATCGGCTATTCGGAGATGGAGGGTCCTATTTGTCATAACCTGCTTATGCCCATGCAGGTCGCTAAGCTTCACTCAGTTCTCGAGCAGGTGCTCATTCAAAAAGCCGATCGTCAAAGAGGTTTACGACCGGAGCAAAGCAGGGTACAATCATTTAACCCTGGAATGATACATCCGGCCCGATACACGCTCTGTTAGTTCAGCGGCAGAACAGGGGACTCTAAATCCCTGGGTCGCGGGTTCGAATCCCGCACAGAGCACCACTAGGTATTTGTATGTGTGAATGCTACAAAATTGGTGGACGGTTCATTGCTGAAAATCCAGATTGTCCAGCTCACTGCACTATGGCTCAGGCAGAGCAACGTGAACGCGAAGCTTTGCTGCAACAAATAGCAGAGTTACGCGCCGAGTTGGAAGCAATGCGCAATGAAGCCGCACGCCGAGTACGGCAATGAGCGACGAGCTGCCAATTATAGGCGGTTGCTGTCACGGTACTCGCTTCCGCCTGATCGCTCGTGATAACTCGCCTGGCAGAACTCTTGGCACCGAAGACGTGTTCAAAAGCGAGTGGTTTCCGACCCCTCAAGAAGCAATTCACGCCCTTAAAACCGGGCCCAACAGGTGGATGCAGTGGTCTTATGCCCTGCTGATTGAACGCTGTGACGGTCGTAGAATGTGGGCACATTCAATAGAGCTAACCTGAAGGAAACATCATGGACTCAATGGACCTCATTCATCTCGCAATTGCAATCTTCTTTTCTGGGGCGTTGCTGGCGCTCTGGGCATCTCAGGACTGGCAGATACCAAGTCATGGACCTTCCTCCTGTAAACATAATCGAAGGCTGAATCAGAGGTCTTGTAAACAGATCAGGTAGAGAGAGCTTATTTGCTTCAACTGAAAACTATGCGCGTTGAGGCTTTGCGACTCATTAATTGTTTACATCGACGAGCACACCATCTGTCTCGTGTTAAATAGTTCGTTCATCAACCAACCGGAGAACATCATGCGTTCATAGACCAATCACACTTACCTGTACACCATCTCTCGCTGCGATCTCCCACTCGCGCACCAGTCCGTGCAAGCAGCTCATGCTGCAATAGAGCACGCGTACCAATATGGTCGTCCTTCGGACTTCCATCCGTCCTACATCCACCTCACAGTTCGTGATCAGCTCCAGCTGACAGCTCTTCGTGCCAGCCTGCAAGGCCTGGGCATCGAAACGGCTGAGTTTCACGAGCCGTATCAGGACTGGGGCTTGACAGCCATTGCCTGCATCCTGACCGAAGAGCAGCGCCCTCTCCTCAAGGGCCTTCAGCTCTGGCGTCTTCCTTCTCAACAAAGAGAGCTCGTATGAACTCCCAAGAAGCATTAGCCCTGCACGCTCAGCTTCTCGAGCTCAAGAAGTTGGTAGAGCAGAAGGTCCCGAAAGAGATCACGCTGCCGCATCCTTGGCACGACAACACGACCATGACGTACGAGCTGACTGGCGTTACCCTCGAAGACCTGCAAGCGCATTACCGAGCATACATCGGTTGCGGTGACTACGAGCACACGTCCGAGCACATCGATCTTTCTACCTTGTTTGGAGTATGACATGAACTTCACTATCATTGGCCACACCGCCGACGGTTCTTACCACGACCGCTGTGGCGACTACATCTCAAAGCCTGGCACATTTGAGACCCAGTTTTCCCGTGAAGCACAGAAAGCCGAGTTCCTCAAGACTTGGGCTCATGCGAAGTACCACAACACATATGAG
>JAYVGZ010000281.1:0-18601 GCA_043771805.1 Pseudomonadota bacterium | reverse complement strand
AGCTGCGTTGATGCAATTAATTTCGATGGGGGTGGTTCTTCGCAGCTGTATGTCAGCGATGACATCCCAGGCAAGCCCGATCGTCGCCCCGAAGAATTCCTCTCAGGACTCGATCCGGTTCCTGTGGCGGTGGGCCTTTTTTACTCGAGCCCTTAGAGTGCGCCGGCTTTTGGCCCAAATCAGGTATCCGTTCACGGGTATATTTTTGTTCACTAATCAAAGGTGTTACGAGAACAACTTTTGCCGTCCGGCGAACCTTTCGTCGACAACGAGCGGATCGCTCGTTGACTGTTTTTGTGAACGGCTAGTTGTTTTCACCCCCGATTTACTCTGTAAATCGACCCCTTGAGGGGTATGGTCGCGTGGCGCATTTTTCTACCGGTGCCTGAACGGTTACCAAATCAGAAACACATTCTGAAAAATCACCTCTTCCTATCCTACTGAAAGCACAAGAATACTCGTGGACGAGTATTTCTACATTGACACCTTCAGAGCGTGCACTGTACTTTAACTTAAAGGTAGTTGTAGTAACTTACCTACCCGATGCGTTTTCAGCTTTAAAGTTTTTCAGGCTGTTCAGGAGCTCTTTGATGAGTGTTTACCTTCTAGACCGCGAATTCCCCGCTAAAGATGTTCAGCAAGTACTTCGTACTTTGAGCGGTGGAAATGAAAAAATTGGTCTAGCCCTCCTGAACTACTACGCTCGCACCAACCTCGTACCTACCACTGGCAAAGGAAAGAGTCGCGGTCGTCAGAAATACAGCTATCCCGATCTTATCCTTCTTTGTTGGCTATTTCGCATGAAGCGCGAGGGTTTGCCGGTAAACAGGTTTCGTCGCGGCATCGACTACTTGCGAAAAAAACTTCCGAAACTTCACAAAAACCCGAGCGATATGGTTTTGCTGACCGATGGAAAGCAACTTTTCATTAAGCACCGAATCGCTGATAAGGGCGAGATTGCAGAGGTACTCACAGGCCGACGAGCCGGTCAGTATGTCTGGGCTTATGCGATCGGTTCCTTAATCGAAGAAGTTGATCGTATCCTCGAAGAGTTTACAAAGGTAACGCCCGACTCTGAAAACTCAGATCGGGTTGCTGCTTAGTTCCACGTTGAAATCAGCCATTCCTGATGAAGCACTGAATAGCGGCGAAGGGTTGTCTCCTCCGACCTCCTCGGCATACTGATTCTATCGGGCAATATCGACCCGCGAACTTTGATCGCCCGGCACCTCGACAATATCGCTCATGTCAGCTAATCTGACGCCGTCATGAGCAAAGCAAATACCGTCAAACAGATTTTCGACCTTCTAATGGAACGCAAAGCCTGGTGGCTCGTGCCAATGGTGACCGTATTCTTACTGGTCGGACTACTGATCGTAGCCACTCAGGGCTCTGCGCTCTCACCGTTCATTTACGCGCTATTTTAATGGTCCATTTGCGGTCCATTTGCGGTCAGCCCGCGCCCAACTCAACGTCGCGAGATACCTTCGGCGGGTTTTTTCTTTTTGCCTTTGATGTTGCGACAGATGTCTTGGGGTCCTTCAGCTTGATTAGCTCCTTAGGGAGTCTCCATCCACCCGGTTTCGGCTGCTCATCTGCCCCGAAGAGCAGCTCATTTGACCGCTCGTAATCTTGCAGGGCCTCAATAAAGGATCGCGTCGCTCGTGCCGAGTACTCGGTCACAAAGAACTTCAACGACCTCTGAGAATGAGCCACCGCTCGGCGAAGATCACGATCAACTGGCACCATGTTATCCCCGTTCTCGATGAACGCGTTACGGCACCTTTCTGCCAACTCCTCTACGGTAGTGAGATCGTCCCACTCCATCATCTCAATCACCCGGTGGGCGCGCGTACGCTTACCCTCCCGAAGCACGATAAAACGAGCTATAAACGCCGTTCTTCGTGCCCTAATTATAGACTCGTCTAATTCCTGTAAGTCTTCGAATTCCGTCTCGATAACTACTGTTTGCATGTCAACCACCACTGCGTCTAACTACTACGTGAAGCACTGATTGCACTCCTCGATTCTATAGAGATCTTCGTCGTCCATGCGTCAAATCTTAAACAGTATCTCAAAATGACAGATGCAATCCCTAGATTCGCCAGGTTACAGCAGCGATATGCAGCGGCACTAACCCACTCGACAACTCATTAATCACAATAGGAAATCATATTTGTTCATAATTTCAATTATTTACGACTAATGCCCTCCTATCTTCTGTTTTTAGCGATCCCCCCAGCGGCAGAACACGTTCACGGGGTTTCCACTCTTTAAATGAGGCTCCTATGGAAAATTCTCCTCGGACTACAGCTTTCCGACGAATACGAATATACTCCTCGGCGATGTCATCTCCTGCTGCATTTCTTGAAGCCTTTCGAGCCACTAGATTGGGTGTTCTGATTGACGACGCCGGTGACGCGCTACATGCAGCGCTTGTTATTCCGGCCGAATCGATAACTGAGACCGAAATAAACCGTGCCTTAAGCCTTACGGGTGGATTACCTTTTGTAGCACTATCGCCCGAGCGCGCGGCTGCCTTCATGCTCCCTTCAATGGCGCGCCCCCAGGTCCGAACCGCACGTGCCGAGAACGTGCATCAATCCCCGCTCCAGTTCGTGTCCGTCGAGGCTCGTGAGGGTATCTCCACGGGCATCAGCGCGTCCGATAGAGCTACAACCGTAGCCATTCTGGGTGCAGATGCACCTCAACCTCGAAAGCTCGTCAAACCCGGCCACATTTTTCCCGTAGAAACACGTCAGGGAGGAGTGCTGGTGAAAACCGCCGTCCCTGAGGGTGCTCTCGATATCGTAACGGCTGCCGGCTTTACTGACGCCGCGCTATTCATGGATCTCCTTGATCGAGCGGGCGCGCTACTCTCTCCTGATGCCGCTGTTGCCTTTGCAAAAGCCGAGGGGCTTCCGTGTCTGATGCTGACCTCTTTGATCGAGTACAGGCTTGAGCGCGAGACGCTAGTATCGCGCGTTGCTGAGGCGCAGCTTCCAACTCTCGAGGCCGGTGAGGTCCGATCGATCATTTACCGCTCGCGGATACACGAAGTCGAGCACATTGCACTCGTGAAAGGCACGGTGAGCCATGGAGGCCCGATCCTCGTCCGTGTACAGGCGGAGAACACAGTCGCAGATGTTTTTGGTGGCCCCACTCCGCCGGCACGGAAGCAGATTCAATCATCACTACGAGCTATCGGCGCTCGCGGCGAAGGAGTCCTCCTCTACCTGCGGAGATCTTTTATGGACGCGGCCGGGGGACAGCCTCAAATTTTACCGTACGCCCCGCTCCCCGCTTCTCGCTCTGCAGTAATGATGCGCGAGTATGGGGTTGGTGCTCAGATCTTGCGAGATCTCGGCATCACGCAAATTGAGCTACTCTCAACAACTTCAAGATCGATGGTGGGGCTTTCAAGCTTCGGAATAGCTGTTGTTTCGCAACACTCCATTCCCGATCTCGTGTAGCTGATTGGAGAAACGTACGGTATGGGTCAAATTACCTTCGCAGATGTTGTCCACCAATCTATCTCCTTCTCTGATAGAGACCCCGCTGAGGCACTAATCTTATCCCTCCTGGACACCCGATGGGTGCAGCGACTTAGAGACATCAGCCAGACTGCCAATACCCGTCTTGTCTATATGTTCTCTGAGCATTCCCGATTCGGTCATTCGCTCGGGGTTGCCTACTTGGCAAAAATGCTCCTTGAGAAACTTACCCTCTCATTCCCGCGAGATGTAGAGCTGCTTCGCCCAGCAATTCTAGCAGCGGCACTTCTGCACGACGTTGGTCATTTGGCTCCTGGCTCTCACACTGCTTTTAAGACCTGGTTTCCAGGCCAGGAGGACTCGCACGAATCGCTGGCGGCTGAGGTGATTAATGGTGATGAGGAGATACGGTCAATCCTTGATGGCTACTCTACCGATCTACGCCAGAACGTTCTTGCGATCCTTGCAGAGTCCGACTCGGTGCCCGCTTGGTCATGGCAAGCCATCTCGGGTGGGGGATGGAATGTTGATCGCGGCAACTGGTCTGCGGTGGACAGTGTGCTCGCGGGAGTGAGCTACGGAAAATACAACATCCCTGCTCTTGTCGAATCGATCGTTATTACCGATGACAAGCAGCTCGCGTTGATGGAGAACCGCCTCGACTCGATGATGCACTTTATGGTGTCTCGACATGCCATGTATCGCCAGGTGTATCAACACCGCGTACTCCTCGCAGCGGATACGCTCAATCGCGCGATCGTACAACGAGCCCGAGACCTCGGCACGGCTATTGAGTTTGCAGACGAAACAATGCAGAGCACGCTCGCTGCCGAATCTGTATCGCAGTTGCCGCTCGACGCGATGTTTCAAATGCGCGAGCCTTGGTGGCGCTACCACCTCAGTCGATGGGCGAGGGGGAGAGACTCAATTTTGAGGGACTTAAGCGATCGACTTCTCCATCGAACGCTGTTCAAGACGGTGAGAATAAAATCTCCGGAAGAGAAAGCAGTATTACTTGAACAGTGCTCAACTCTCTGCGGTAAGCTCGGCTTTGATCCAAGATATTACCTCCACGAAGTATCCACTGCTGGTGTTCATTCTGGGGATACCCGGCAGTCGATGTTGGTACAGCTTGATGACGGATCGGTGATCACGTTAAGTGAGGCGGATCCGCTGTTCAAGGCGATGGTGTCCGAGTCTCGGTTTTCAAAACGGTCGTGGCTAGCGATGCCTGCGGAGGTTAAGCGGGAGTTGGGGAGGAGTCGGTAGCAGAATATTCCCATTTTTTGATAAAAAAGTCGCCTGCACGTTGATTAGCCGCCTCTTAAAAACGTCGATCGTTCTTTGCCTCTTGTGATTGGTATGTTTAAGCCAAAGCGGAGACGGCAGAGGCGGCTAGGTTCCACACTACAATGAGTTCGAGCCCCTACCTCTCTTGCGGCTTAAATACCGCCGCCAATCTCTTCGCAACCTCAGGTAAAGTCATACTCTCGATTCCAAGAACGGGGTCCTCTACCGTGCGCGGCGGATCACTCAGAACAGTTCCTGCGGGAAGTGATGATGCGCCGTGAAGATTACGGTATACAACCTTCCCGGCGCTTGGATCCACCTTCATTACCAGCACAAAATGATAGCCATCTTCAGTCACCGATGTGGATCCTTCGGAAAGCAAGGTCTTGTGATTTTGTGCTCCTAGAATGGAAGAACCTGCTGCATGCCGATAAAATTGTGGTCTCATCGGCGTAGAGTTCCACTTCAACGATACCGGCACAAAGGAGAGTGACTTAGATTCCTGGATGAGTTGGCTCACCAGTACGTCGCTTGGATTGTGCCTGCGCTCCATATACGACTGCGGTATTCCTAGAACAGCGCGATACAGCGTGCTGATCTCAAGGTTCGTGAGCCCACTATACGGCATATTTCCGTTGTTCGGGTCGAAGTGCGAGTCGCATACATTACAGTATTGCAGAGAGCCGTTAGCTCGCTCCATAAAAGCTGACATGAGAAGCCTTTCACTAGTGGATCGGCCAGGCCGTGAATCTGGTTCCAAAGAAAAGGGAGCTCGCTCTACAATACTGCCGTCTTTGAAACGTGCTCGTACCTGTGGAGCCAGAAGAGCTCCGACGAGCCGCGCGGCTTCTGCTGGGTAGTCCACGTAGAGGGGATAAATAAGCCCGGTTCCGCAAACACCCCATGATGCTTGGTTTAGTTCCCCCGGATTACTGAGCTCTAAGAAAAAATCCGCCAAGATCGCGTCACGGTGCGGCTCTAAAGTCGGATGAAAGGGGGTCGATGTAATTGTAGTCAGATTTTGAAGAAGGGATTGCCCAAGAAAATCGCGGTCCGATAACAGGCCTCTCTCTCCCGATCGCTTAGAACGTGCCACCAACTCGAGGAAGGGTGCCTCAGACGAAGAGGGAAGTGTGGCGTACACCACAGCCGCAACATCAGCTTCCTGGCTGCTAAGATGCCCAGAATCCTTTAAGTCCATGAGTGCTTTGGGAGGCCCTGCTCTCTCGACGTAAGTCGCACCAATTTCGTCTGACGGTGGCGGATCAAACTCCCTGGCGACCGCGCGAGTAGAGTGTGCAAAAAAAGCTCCTGCCAAAACGCTAATGGCGACCGCCTCTTTTCTCCAACTATCAAGGAAGACCACTGCCACCCCTTAAGAAAACAAAACGTCAGTAGCTACTAACGGAATTGTACTCTTCAGTTCAGCCGCAACAAAGGGGTTAGTTTGACTCTCTTCGCACGATCAAAAAGCTGCCATTCCAGTCGTTAGGAATTCGGAACCATTAGTTGTCGTTGCTACTAAAGATAAATAACAGCAGTCTCTTTAGCAGGCTCGACCTCCGCGGCTCGTTCCTTTTCACTTTTTGGCAACGCCCAACACCGTTGAAAATCAGCACTCCGTGCATTTGGTTTCTTGACAGGCATCTGAACTTGAACAACTAATGGAACAGGAAACTCAGCCCCCAAAAGAACCGCCTGTCCCTGGGTCAAAATCGGAAGGGAACTAAGTGCCGATGAACTCGCTTCACCGCATGATCGTTCAATAATTCCTCGATCTTTATCGTTAATGAGTCGGTGAACCACAAGCGATCCAACTTGGCTCAGTACACTCTCTGGGAGATCTCGTGGCCGCTGGGTAGCGATACAGATATGGAGCCCGTATTTACGACCCTCCTTGGCGATCAATGCAAAAGAGTCCATCGAATATTCGGAACTCGCTTCCATTTTCTCTTTCAAGAACTGATGCGCTTCATCAACGCATACGAGTACTGGAAGCTCTCTGAATTGCTCACCGCGCGCCATCGCCATCAGACATCGACCAGCGGCGTTCGATACAATTTCACGGGCATTATGCTCAAATGAGAGGTACTGCATCGAGATAACTAACACTCGATAATCATCGCTCTTGAGGAACCCTTCTATCACTCTAAACACCGACTGCTTTCCGTCAGGTTGAAAGATCGGAGCAAGGTTTTCTGACGTAACGATATCTTGCACCCTATTAGTCAGAGTGACACACAGAGAATTTTCGATCTGATTCATATCGCCCCATGACTGCGTCTCTGTTGAGCTTCTATTCGGCATGACACATTCGTTCGTAATTTGCCGAACAAGTTTCGTAACATCAAAATCTGCTGTCTGACTTTCAATCGAATTAACGTGATCCAGGTACGCTGCATCGTAGTACTGCTTCGTCCTATTCGCCTTGATGATGTATCCATCAAGGGCAATCTCGGGCGCTAGTCTCGCTAGCTTCAGACTCTTGATTGCCTGCCGCAGCTTGGGCGCTTGAGATTCACCCGTTGGTTTAAATATCGCGAACAGATCGTTCTCTGTTAGCTCATTGTAGGGAAGCACAACCTCGTGCTGATTCTCCGAGGGGCTGGGATGATTTCCGATATAGACGTGGAGAGCGTGCGATTCTATCGCGCCAAATTCTCCGGAAGGGTCGAACAAGATCGTCTTAGACTTGTGTTTCGCGACCTCTTCAACAAGTCGTGTCAGGGTGTAACTTTTACCACCCCCTGTCGTTCCGAGTATCGCCATGTGTCGCCCAAAGAGCATCTCGGGGGTGATGGTAATTGGGGTATTGTGACCATCGGCGAGGCGCGCGAGATCCAGACTTACTGTTGGAGCTCCACCATTTTTACGCCCCCGTGATTCTGCCACCATTCGAACAACTGATGGATCCGCGAGGAAGACTCCTGCACCAAGCGCAGGTTTTCGTCCAACGCCCGGGGTGACAGAGCTGGTGGTAAAGTCGATCGTATTGAGCAGATTAACTGCCGCCACCGGGTCCTTTCCACCGGAATTATTCCCCTGCAGGCTCATGCCGCTCACCTGTCCGAAGACGACTACGGGCCCGTTTGGTATTAAGACGTAATCGCCAACCTGACAGGTAGCCGCCTCCCGATCATCGTCTGAGGCTTCAAGCATCACCTTTACAGATGATAGTCCGCCATCACAGATGGACCCTAATCGAGTGCTTGGCTCCGGAGATTTCTCCTGCGAGTGCGAGTTGTTATGTATACCGTTCTCCATAGTGCCTTTGTTCCCTCACCGCTCGACTACCGATAGTCTCCAGCATTTCTGTCGGCACATTAGACTTGTCGATGAAGCGCAAAAACTGGGGGCTCTCCGATCAAGGTATAACCCGCCGTTAACCCCTGTGATTTTTAGGCTGAGGTATGCTAACAATGAAGCGGCCTACCAGGAGTTTTAGACGATGTTCGATGTTACAGTGGAAGAAGTTCAAAGTGCCTTCGCGGCGGCGAAAAACCCCAATGCAGCCCTCAAATCTTTCCTCAAGAAAGAGGTAAAGAGCGGGGAACCAATAGAGCGTTTCGCAAAAGACTTTCGTACTGCGGTTGCAACCGGGCGTAGCGGCTCAATCAATTTATTCGTTGAAAAGAATTACCCAAAGAACGAGATCTATTTCTTGGCGCTCGCACGGTATGCGCACTCCGATTTTATTACTGCTGTCGTGGAGAAGATCTTCGAAAAATACGCAGAAGACTTCAATACTACTTATGAGAAGGCCGAATCGGGCATCACAGTTACGGATCAGGCGAAATTCAAGTCGATCGCTACATCAGTTGTGAAAATGATCGAGGAGAGCCTTGCGGGCTCAGAGCTTCCGAACAGTAACTTTCTAAAGAAAGCCACACTCATCTGTGTATTTGAGCCCGATGTCTTACAGGAAGTATTAAAGGTGCTGTAGGGGTACCGAGAGCGCCTCTAACCCCCTACATGCTGCCAGTAAGCCCCTTTCCTAACTGGGTTAGCTGTACAACTTTCGAATTAAGGTCAACGACCATTCGGCCAAGTTCTACGATAAGTTTTTCTACGAGTATGGGTCGCGCCTGAATCAATTCCTGGAATCGCTCGCGGTCGACAACTAATACGGCGCATGGTGTGCGCGCCACAACCCGCGCTGTACGGGGGGATTTAGTCACCGAAGCGAGAATACCGAAGAACTCGTTAGTCTTTACCTCTCCAACCTGCACCCCGTCCACAAAAACCTCTGCCTCTCCTTCAAGAAGCGTGAAAACCTCATTCGCCTCGGTGCCTTGCTCGATCATAATACTACCAGCGCTAAAGACCCGCGTTTGAGGTAGAATATGAGCCGACGAACGAACCAGTGATGCCGTGACGGATAACCAAAGCACACCTTGAAAACGCTCTATGTCAGACCATGCGGGAAGTACTGCACCCTCTCGATTCTTGAGCTGTTGAACACTAATGAGATCAAGCGCGATTGCAAAGTCAGGTGAACTGAGAACAAGTGGCGACGGCGGTGCCGATACCACCTCACCTTCTTCAACTATCATCACAAGCTTCTCACCATCCCGAATATGAAGTCCCCCCTCTCTCACCACATAAATGACATCGCCGTGAACGGCGTGCGTTCCAGATAGAACCGTATCGCATGGAACGCGCATACCAACCTCTATCGGAGTAACCCCAGCCGTCAGAACTGAGGTAAGGGCCTGCAATCGCGCTGTAGCGACGTCGAAATCAAACGGACATTCAAATGTAGGAATCACGCTTTACTCCAAGCATTACGACCTAAGAAGTAGATCCTGAATTCGTTTAATTTTATCCCTAATCTGCGCTGCCAACTCGTACTCTCGTTTCGCTGCAGAGTCGAACATCTCCCTCCGGAGCGATTCAAGGAGCCTCTGTTGCTCTTTAGGATCACTCGGCAGGTCAGAAACGTCAGATTTGAGAGGATCGTCCTGTGCGCTTGATTCTGATTCGCCTAATGATACCTGCTCCGACCGAGTAGTACTACGCGGAATAATCCCGTTATCAATGTTGTATTGAGCCTGGATTTTACGTCGCCTCGTGGTCTCAGCGATCGCTGCATCCATAGACTTCGTTACTATATCAGCGTACAGAATAACGTGGCCATTGAGGTTTCGAGCTGCCCGACCCATGATCTGAATGAGGGATCTTGTCGATCGCAAGAAACCCTCTTTGTCTGCGTCAAGAATGGCTACAAAACTCACCTCAACCAGATCAAGACCTTCACGCAGGAGGTTAATACCTATGAGGACATCGAAATCACCTCGCCGTAGCCCCCTTAAGATCTCGACACGCTCTATCGTTGTGATATCCGAGTGCAGGTACCTCGCCTTAATTCCTACCTCACGCAGGTAGGCCGAAAGATCTTCTGACATTTTCTTTGTAAGGGTGATTGCAAGTACTCGCTCCCCCGCCGCAACAGTCTTCCTAATTTCGGAGATTAAGTCGTCAACCTGGTTTGTAGCGGGGCGGATCTGTATTTCCGGATCTAGTAATCCAGTTGGCCTGTTCACCTGCTCGACAACTATCCCTTCACTACGTTCGATTTCGAAATCACCGGGAGTGGCAGAGACAAAGACAACCTGTCCAACTCTTTGCCAAAACTCATCCAAGTTGAGCGGTCTGTTGTCCAACGCTGAAGGAAGGCGAAAACCAAAATCTACCAAGGTCTGTTTTCGAGCCCTATCACCTCGGTACATCCCGCCGATCTGAGAGACGGTAACATGGCTCTCATCAATAACCAGGATGAAATCTTTTGGGAAGTAATCGAGCAGTGTCGTCGGTGGCTCACCCTCTGTACGGCCCGCGAGGTGACGACTATAGTTTTCCACACCGGGGCAGAAACCGATTTCGTCGAGTAGCTCAAGATCGTAGAGGGTTCGCTGCTCGATCCGCTGCGCCTCAACGAGTTTTCCCTGACGTGTGAGCTCACGCACTCGCTGCTCTAGCTCAGTTCGAATCGAGATTAACGCTCGATCAACGGCCTCACGACTAGTAACGAAATGGCTAACAGGATACACGGCACACGAATCTGCCTTCTTGATCGTTACACCCGACAGGGGATCAATTTCTCTTATTTCCTCTATCTCGTCGCCGAAAAATAATAATCGTATTGCCGCTGAATCCTGATCGGAGGGGAAGACATCGATGTTCTCCCCCCTTACACGGAAAGAGCCACGAACAAACTCGACATCCGTTCGCTTGTACTGCATGTATACCAGCTGCCGGATCACCTCCTCGCGTGCAACGCGGTCGCCTCGCTCGAGGTACAGCATCATTTTGAAGTAATCCTCGGGAGCACCGAGTCCGTAGATGCAGCTCACGCTCGCAACGATAATTGTATCACGAGACTCAAGGAGAGCCTTCGTTGCGGCGTGCCGCATTTTATCTATCTCATCGTTTACGGCCGAATCTTTCTCAATATAGGTGTCAGTGGAGGGAACGTACGCCTCAGGCTGATAGTAGTCGTAGTAACTAACGAAGTACCGTACATTGTTATTGGGAAAAAATTCTTTAAACTCACCGTAGAGCTGCGCAGCAAGGGTTTTGTTCGGTGCAATAACCAGAACAGGTCGATTGAGCTTCGCTGCAACATTAGCTACTGAAAATGTTTTTCCAGATCCAGTAACCCCCAGTAGTGTTTGGAAGCGAACCTGTTTCTGAAGATTCTCTGTGATGCTCGCTATCGCTTGCGGTTGATCACCGCTCGGCGAAAACTGACTGACAAGTGAGAACGGGTCTGAGGTCGGCTCTGGACGAGCGGCGGCAGGTCTTTTATTCACTGCTCTTTTTTCGCTTTCGCAGCTGCGATTCGCTCTCTTGCGAGCGCTATTGCGACCTCCTCGGTAAACGTTCCGCTAGCCTTTGACTCGTCAAGAATCCGAGATGTTGTCTCGTGAATCCTCTCGACTTTCTCCTTAACCCACGATTCTTTCCATCCTTCAGGGGCGAGTTCTCCGGCGACGCAAATGATTCCGCCTGAGTTGATAGCGAAGTCAGGGCAGTACAGTATGTTCCTCTTCTGAATCATGGCGTAAACAGAAGAGTCAGAGAGTTGGTTGTTTGCGGCTCCAGCAATTATCTTGCAGTTTAAGCGCTGCAACGTCTGCGCATTAACAGTCTGACCGACTGCGCACGGTGCATAGATGTCACACGGAACATCAAAGATTGCATCAGGCGTAACCACAGTCGCTCCATATTTTTTCGCGGCCTCACGCACTGCGCTATCATGAGTATCACACACCGACACGTGGGCGCCTGCCTCTCGCAATGCATGAAGAAGATACATCCCTACATGACCAACGCCCTGCAGCGCCACGCGACGATCGGTGAGGTCAGAGGAACCAAAAACTCGTTCTGTGGCAGCACGGACAGCCGCAAAAACCCCCTTAGCTGTCCAGGGCGAGGGGTCGCCACCGCCGCCCTTATTTGGATCAATCCCAACGACATGGTTGGTCTTCGAACGGGCGAACATCATATCGGTGACATTCGTTCCCATATCCTCTGCAGTAACGTAACGACCAGAGAGAAAATTGATACATTCTCCGAACTTCTTGAAAAGCGCTTCTCGGCCTTCGACCATTCGAGGATCTGCCATTAGACACGCTTTACCTCCACCAAGGTTAAGACCTGCCAGCGAACTTTTGTAGGTCATTCCCTCAGAGAGACGCATCACGTCATCGAGTGCCTGCTCCTCGGACTGGTAGATCCGCATTCTACACCCGCCAACGGCCGGGCCGAGCGTGGTATCGTGGATGCTGATAATCGCCTTGAGGCCTACGTCAGGGTAATGAAAGAATGAAACTTGCTCGTGTCCTCGCTTGGAGCATTCATTTAAAACGGTAGTTGACATCAGACACTCCTGAAAATGACAGATTCATCCAAAAAGTGGACAACTACACAGGCTGACGGGGTACCCAAGGCCGCTTCATTTTGGCCCAGGTTAACTAAAAACGTCCCGTTACCTCGCTTTGAGCACTAATTGCTTTTGTGAGGGTCAATAGTCTGCGCGGATTCAGCGTTGCCCTTTGTTTCATCTATTCCGGCATAAACGCGAGGGCGCCGGTCGCACCCCGTCAGAAAACACGCCGCTACGATGGAAGTGAGGAGGATATTACGGATTACTTTACTGAAGACCATACTTGCTACCTTTAACCCTACTACCCCTTTTTCAGAACACCAAAAAGAGGCAAGACCGCCACCAGAGTAGGCTATGTGGCAAGATTTCCCAACTACAAAAATCGTATTCTAAACCCTTTGCTCGGCCGGCCTGCCCGCGGCCATTTGATCGACCAAAATGCCCTGGAGAGGAATTGAACCTCCACACCCTTTCGGATACATGACCCTGAATCATGCCTGTCTACCAATTCCAGCACCAGGGCTGATCGGCCAAAATGCCGGCAAGATATACCACGCTCGCAGGTCATTGGGAATCTGATTGCCTTGTGAAGTAGTCCTTAAAAAAACGTCGTGGCGCCGAGTCTGCGAGCTAGCCGAATACTATTCCCTGAGCGAGCGGCATATCATCACCAAAATTTATAGTGGACGTCTGCCGCCTCATATACTGCTTCCACGAATCTGACCCGGCTTCACGCCCGCCTCCAGTTTCTTTCTCACCCCCGAATGCACCACCTATCTCCGCCCCTGACGTTCCGATGTTTACATTTGCGATCCCGCAATCGCTTCCGGCCTGAGAAAGAAAGGCTTCAGCTGCCTGAATGTTGCGGGTGAAAATCGAAGAGCTCAGCCCCTGTGGCACGCCATTATTGATGGCGATCGCCTCTTCCAGTGAATCGATCGGTACAACGTAGAGAATTGGAGCGAACGTTTCTTCCTGTAGAAGGGGCATATTTTTATGGGCCTTCACAATCGTCGGAAGAACATAAAGCGAGGAAGGCATGTCCTTTAGGACAGACCCCCCGTACACCACCTCTCCTCCCTCAGGAACAACCCGTGCAAGAGCTGCTTCATAACTACGAACGGCGGCCGCACTCACAAGGGGACCCATCAGGACTCCTTTCTCAAGTGGATTACCGATCTGTACCTGACTGTACGCCGCCTTTAATTTCTCGATAAGGGAATCATACACCGAGCGGTGCGCCAAGACGCGACGCACTGTTGTACACCTCTGCCCCGCGGTGCCTACGGCACCAAAGAGTAATCCGGCTACGACAAGCTTCATATCAGCGTCATCGAGTACAATAACGGCGTTGTTTCCTCCTAACTCGAGAATGCTTCGTCCAAATCGTGCCGCTACTGTGCTCGCAACAGATCGACCCATACGACAAGAACCTGTCGCCGAGATAAGCGGAAGCCGCTTATCAGCCGCAAGCTTCTGCCCGAGCTCTGGTCCATCACCTACGAGAAGCGAAAAAACACCCTCGAAACCGCGCTTTGAAAGCACATCTCGGCAGATAGAATTTACAGCGAGAGCCGTAAGCGGTGCCAACTCAGAGGGCTTCCAGATCACGACATCTCCACACACCGCCGCCAACATTGCGTTCCATGCCCACACCGCTGCGGGAAAATTGAACGCAGTAATAACGCCTACTACTCCCAACGGCTGCCACTGCTCATACATTCGGTGGTTCCGCCGCTCAGAGTGCATTGAGTGTCCGTACAACTGACGCGACAGTCCAACCGCGAAATCTGCGATATCCACCGCTTCTTGAATCTCGCCTTCGCCCTCCGGCAAGGTTTTACCCATTTCTGCCGTTACTAGTTTTCCGAGTTGAGACTTCGAATCTCTTAAAGCGTTTCCGACCTCCCGAATAAGGCCCCCACGCTCGGGCGCCGGAACCAGTCGCCACTGGCGAAATACATCGACTGCTTCGCTCACTACTTTTTCATAGGCCGCCGAGTCTGCACACTTCACTCGCCCGAGCTCAGCGCCATCGATCGGCGAACGTACCACAAGTTCATTCCCGGCGGCCGATTGATGAACACCTTTGCCAAACGCCCCCTCGGAAGTGCCTGGAAGTCCCGCTGATAGTGCGATATCACGCATAGCTTGAAATCCTCAAAATTGATGGGCTTGGTGGAGCCCTGCTGATAAGAGACTACACCAGCGCCAGAGATCTAAAAACAGTTAACAGCTGAAGCTATTTTTCTTACTCTATCTGCTCTACACTCGCTAATCCTTTAATTTGTCGGCACAAGAATCATGAACGAACATCACCGCAACCTGAAACAGAAGCGCCCAACAAAGCCACACTTTGACGTTCCAGTAAGCTCGATCCTCCACGTTGATTTTGCGGTGTTGAGTGAAGATGCAAAGGCGTCAGATCGCACCGAGAATGAGATTCGCTCCCTTCTCTTGACTTGGGCCTCTGACCGACTCGAAGCTGAGGATTTAAAGCTGTTTCAATCGTATGTAGAGGATGAGGACCTGGTTTCCTTCGAATATTTGACGGCTGAAGAGTACGAACTTCCCGATGAAGAGATCCTGCTTGAGAATATCGGCGCTCTTGAGATTGAAAAGCTTCAGCAGGCCGCGGGTGCGTGGTTGGTCTCATCGATCGATACCTTGGAGTCGCCTCGCAAGGGTTTGGCTGTCTCTCGTACTGCAGCCCAGGGCTTAGCCACGATCTCCGGTGGATGGGTACTCGACCCTGCAAGCTGCCAGGTCACTGCATTCAGCAAAGGGAGTACTGCTGGGGAGCCGATTACCTTTGATACCGAACCCGACTTGCAAAGTGAGGTTATCGTCCTCGCTGATCAGGATGAAGATGGACTTCTCTCACTCGTCATAACGGGGCTTGAGAAATTCGGTCTGCCCGACCTTGCGCTAGAAGAACTTGTAGAACGTGACACCGAAAACATCACGTTGTTCGGTCGAGCAGTCTTCCATTTGTTATCCGAGAAAGCGCTCGACGTTGAGCCGTCGGAAGATCAACCCCAGTCGATGCGACTTCAGTTTCCGATTTCTATTACAGCAGCGACATTGAGGGATGCCTTGTACCCAGCACTAGACTGGGGCCCCTCAGACGTCATTGGCAAGTGGTCGATCGAGTTTGAACTTGCACACGATCAAGATGATGACGCGCTCGGAACGCTCATTGTGCTACCACCACGGAAGTTTTCGGGGGAAGTTCAGGAGTGGTGGACCGAGGTGTCAAAACGGATGCATGTGTTCAGGAGTCGGGCTGAGGAGTTGAGTAACACGGTGCAGTAGGGTCGAGCAGCACCCCCTTAGGGCTGTACCATAGCCGCTCACCACTGAGTGCACTAAGAGAACGACTTGTCCGCTAACTACAAAAACACGGGCTACTGCAGTTCGGCTATGAAGTTGTTGATTGACGAAATTTTGAACTTTCCTTGGATCAAATTGAGTGCTTCAAGGTCCACGAACACCAACTCCACAAACAATCTTCTACCACCGTTTACTTCCTCCCTTAAGTGATCGAGCTGTTCAAGCGCTGTTTTGGGAACGGGATCGATTGCACCGGCGGCAAGCAACTCAGGCGTCCGATGTTCCCACCAATTATTTTTTGGTCGGACGAGCATCTCGAGTTTTTGGGGTGCTATAACCTTCGACGCATACTCGACGTTGCGCGAAACGGGTACCACCCTTCGATTTGTTCCCCGGGTAAAGGTTGGCTCCAAAAAAACAGGATCTATCCCGGTAATGAAGATGGCGTCTTTTGGCGCTACCTCCGTCGCGGCTTTGGCCACTTGAGACCGAAGATTTGGGGGACGCTCGACCGAGAGTGACACTAGCAACACTACAAACAGAGAAGAGTAAGCAAAAATCGTCACTCCCTGTTGACTGAGCAACCTTCTCGCAATCGCAGCGGTACCGAGCGCAGCAAGTGGTGAAAGAATTATCAGAGCCGGAATAAAGTAGACCGGGCTTTGGAAGAAATAAAATAGGTGAAAGATTATTGGCGGTAGGATTGCGGCTGCGACGGTCAATGCCAGTCTCAATCTTAGACCTTTTTTGACACTCATGATTCCTACGCTCGAAAGAGCGAGATAGATCGGAAAGCCCCCACTTACGAGGGCGTCTAGATTATCCAAAAGATACCGGGTACCGAATGTGATGTAAAAATAGTCGTGGGGAATTGGAGCCCAGAAATTATAACCGGTCCTCACTGGAGTGCCGAATACGTGAAGGTTATAGAGCAACGTACCTATTGTGAGCACTACGACTGCGATAAGAATGAGGGCAATATCCTTTTTGTCTCGCCGTATATCAAACGATAGAAATGCAGGCAGCACGAGCAATGCTGAAAGACTTCTACAGGCCGTGGCAAGCATGATGGTGATACCGAAGATGAGCTTGAGGATCTTTGAGTCCGGAGAGCCCTTCACCAAACAGTAGAAGTAGACCGCCGCTGCGGTCATACCCGCCGCTGGCAATGGAGAGACAATCTGCTGTGCAAATTCTCGGTATCCGGGAATGACAAGCACTAATGTAACCCCGATTAGCGCGACGTCCACGCTAAAAAACTTTTTCAGCGTGAGGTAAGTCATGAGGGGGCCAAGCGTAGCTAGCGCCCATATAGCAAATATTGGATTGCCCAATGAAGACGTGCCGAAAACGACGAAAGCTGGAAGCACGACAAACAAGGAGAATCCCAGCGGATAAAGGGGGGGATAGATGCTGTCGCCAATTGCTATATCATATCTACCCAACGCAAGAATTCTCTCGGCCCCCACCACAGCTTCGACTGAATCTGGAATTATCAAAAGATTAGATGCGTACTCCAAAGATGGGAAAAGAGTTGTCGCGACACAGAGAAGAACAATTACGTCAACGATCCCTAACATTCGAAATGTTTGACGATGGGCGAGAAAAATCAAAACAAAAAGCAAACTCCAGGGAAGAAATCCGAGGAGGATAAAACACCAAACGGGGAGTTGCAGAGTCGTAAAAATCATTTGTTATGCTGGTGTCTAAACATTCAGCACTCGTCCTCTCGAACAATCCTGAATAGTCAAAGTCATTGTATACCGCGACTTCGTCGACACAACGATGCTATTTGACGAGTGTCACTCGCCTTATTCTGATACTTACCCACAGAGAATAGTATTCGGTGGAAGATTGCCACCAGTAGAAACTTTAGGAATGTTCAAAAACAAACCTCGCCAGGTTTTCATCGCCAAGCGGAAGACCCACATGCGTACCCGGTAAAGTAGGATTGAGAAAGGTCAGGCAACTCGTGCTCCCAGTTTCCTCCTTGGGGCTGGGCTTCCCACCACGGTGGTTTTCGTCGCCTGCGTGCTATACACTCCCCAGCGCTCTGAGCTACTCTCGCCCTGCTGATTACCTACTCTCAACGCATTATCTTTTGTATCTTTCAATCGCTCATGTGGAGCGGTCTCCCGTGCTCGCCAAGCTGGGATAGTCCTCGGTCTCTCCCCTCTTCTCGCTCGCAGTCATGAACACCTTTGCGTTTATCGCCTTCGCATCTCTCATGACATGGCAGCGCCGGTGGAAAGATCGTACGTGCACTTCGGTATGGCCCCTCATCTTCGTGAACTCGCTCTGCAACGGACTTGTGTACTATGCCATGGTATTTGTGGAGACTATAATGTCGAATGCGGGGAATGCCGCTATTCTCCTCCTCTTGGAGGCGCCATTTGCTGTTCTGCTGCTCGGTGGATCGGGGCGGGACAAAGTCACTAGGCAAGATATGATTGGAACTGCCTTAATGATCGGTAGTGCGGCAATGGTAGCTTTTCCAGAGAAGTGGCAGTGGAATAATGGGGACCTACTTCTTATCTTTGCATGTATTCCGCCGATTTTCGGAAACGTCTGCTCTCGAAAAGCGCGAAAATCGATC